>JBDTTZ010000248.1:0-37521 GCA_040008015.1 Gemmatimonadota bacterium | reverse complement strand
GAATTGAAGGGTGGACCGGGTTCCACCCAGCCGGACCGACTGGCCCTGCTGCAGGGTGAATTCCTTCCCGTCGGCGGGGACGGTTGCCTGTGAAGGGCCGTCGGTCCGCTCCGAGCCGGTGCCCTTGCCGCAGCCTGAAAGGCCCAGCACAATCACCGCCGCGAGGGCAAAACCGGGGGGTGCTTTCATGAGTCTCACCCTGCCGCCACGGCCGCGTTCCGTCGCGCCTCCGCCCGGCGCTGGGCTTCCAGGAGCACCCCCGGATCGCCGCTGGCGGTCCCGGCCAACAGGCTTACCAATCCCACCCCCAACCCTCGCATCCGGTTGGTCCAGAGAACCGAGCCGCCCGAAGAATCCAGACAGAACACCTCACCCGCGGTCGCGGCGTACACCCGGTCTCCGTCCGTCACGACGGTCACGAATCCGGCACCCTTGAGCCGGGTCTTCCAGATTTCGGAGCCCGTCGTCTTATCCAGGGCGACCACGTGGCCCCGGATGCCGGCGATGACCAGCGATTTCGGCAGTGGCATCTAGTTGCGAACCGGAATCATGACGTGGGCCCGATACTCCCCGGGGTGCATCAGCCACGGGCTCTTCTCCGAAGGCTGGGTCGAGATCCCGGTCGTTGCCGTGGTTGCGTAGGGCAAATAGATCACGTCGAGCGCGGTGGACCCCGCGGGCATTCCCCCGGCCGGGTCAAAGTCGTCCTGCTTCCCGAACACGGAGTACAGCGCGGCAGGCCCGCCGGGCATCGCCAGCGCGCCGCTCTTCACCTCCGCCGCCCGGGCGGAATCGAGGGCCTGGCGTTTGAGGCCCTGCGCCCGGAGCGCACGCCCCCGGGCCATGAACGGCTCCAGCGACTTGTGATAGCACGAGGCCTGGAAGGTAGAGTCCGCCGGGTTGTCGGCCAGGCAGATCATGTCATTGGTTCCGCGACGCAGCTCCACCAGCTTGCCACCCTGGTAGCCGAGTACGCCGGCGCCCGCCCGCATGCTGTCGGGCAGTGCTAGAACGGCGGCCGCGATCTGAGTGGCGGCGGGGCGGTCCTGCGCCCAGGCAGCCGGAACAACAAATAGGACCACAAAGGCAAGACGTCGGATCATGAGGTCTCCTATCGGACTATGAGTTCCTGGTCAAGCATGAGGTTGTCATCGCTGTCCCGCCACTGGAGATGGTACACCCCTCTGCCCAGGGGGCGAAACACCGCATCCTGGGTCTCCCCAACGGATATGACAAACTGGGCAGGCCCTGTCCGGTTGCCGTCGATCAGGTCGGCGCCGTCCTTCGCGACGTGCCGCCAGCGCTGCAGCGTCGAGTCCCGGGTCATCGTGATCCGGAAGCGTACCGCCATTCCGATGTTGATGAAGCGGAACCGATGGTCCCGCCCCGCAGTGAGGACCAGCGGCGCAGGGTTCGCCGTACCGTTTACGACGAGGTCGGGGGGATCGGCGGGGCCGTCCCATGCCACGACGAAGACGTGATCCGTCTCCGGGTTGAATCGCTGACCCGGCTCCAGGACCACGATGGCGCCGTAGAGCCCCGAGGTGAACTGCTCGAAATCGTTGAGATGGGTGTGGTAGATGAACGTACCGGCCCGGGGAAGTCGCAAGTGGGCGACGAAGGAATCGCCTGGCTCAATCCGCGGGGCCAGGTGTGTCGAGTCGCCGCTCCACCCCACCACTCCGTCCCAATAGCTCTCCAGCTCGATTCCATGCCAGTGGACTGACGTCGCCTCGGCCAGTCGATTCACGACGGTAATCTCGGCGGGCTGCCCCCGGGTCAACACCAGCACGCTGCCGGGAATCTCTATCGAGTCGCTGGCCGGGGGCGTGGCACCCTGCTGCAGCACGTACCCCAGCGCCCGGGGTGCCTTCGACCGCTTGTGTCCCTCCTGCACCAGCAGGCGAAGCACTTGCGGAGGCACGGACGGCGGGGGACGCCAACTGGCCGGCGCCTTCACCGAGATCCCCAGCACGAGGCCCGCCATGTGATGGCCGATATCATTAGAAAATCGATGCTCACCCTCATACGGCGGCGGATATAGCGTGGCATCCTCCGCCACGACGTGAAACCCGATGTGACAGTGGAACAGCCAGTTGCCGGGCCGGTCAGGAGACCACACCAAGCTCATGGTGCCGCCGGGCGCCATGCTCTCGGTAACTTCCTCGCGCCGGTCGCGCGGGGCGAGCACCGTATCGGCAAACAGGTTCCCGCTGGTTTCTACCCGGAAGTAGAAGCCGTGCAGGTGCATGGGGTGCCGGCGAATGGTCGCGTTGATCCAGCGCCAGCGCAGGGTATCACCGATGGTGGTGGTGATCCGCTCATTCCAGGGGAAGGAACGTCCGTTGATGGTGAGGGCATTGTGGTACCGGGTCGAGTCCAGCTTGTCGCCCCAGATGTTCATGACGAAAATCCGGTCGTCGGCCTTGCCACCCGCCGAGTCCACGACGAGCGCGCCCGAGAGCTGTTCCCGCTCGACCATCGAGTCCTGCACGCCGAGGATGCCATAGTAGAAATACGTGCCTGGCGCCCCCGCCAGGAACCGAATCCGGGTGCTGGCTCCGGGGGCGAGTACGAGGGTGTCCTCGGGGGACATGGGCCGGGTCGCCATGCCGCCGATGGTCAGGGTGGAATCGGTCAGCTGGTTCCGGATCTGGATATCGAGGACAGTCCCTTCAAGAACCCGAATGAGCGGACCCGGTATCTGGAACGGCTTCCCCTCTTCGGCAAATGCGGCAACTTCGATCGATGGCCCGTTGGGGGCCTGGGGGTGCCAGGTCGCCATCCCGACGACGAGGGAAAGGTGGAGCGTGTCTCCAACCAGGCGCCCGGCAGCCTGCCGATTGTCATTGGCGACGACTTCCGGCAGGCTGCTCGAAGGCGCCGGCCTCCCCGGCGCTCCGGTGAAGAACAGCAGGAGCATCGCGCCATAGCCGGCTCGAACGGGGGTCATCGAGGCTTTCGCATGAGGGGGAACAACCTGGGCCAGTAGGACAAGTGACAAGTGACAGGTGACAGGTGACAAGTGACAAGTGACAAGGAACTGCATCAGCACATTGCTAGTTGTTACTTGTCACTTGTCACTTGTCACTTGTCACTGTACTTCGAACGGGTTGCTGGTCGCGTGAATCGGCACGCCGCTCGAGTCCTGCGCCGAGAAATCGATGCTCAGGGTGTAGCTCCCCGGCTCGACGCCGACGGGAAGATCCACCGTGGCATCACTGGTTCCGTTGGGCTCCAGCAGCCACGCCTCCATGGTGCACATCCGGTCCGCCTCGGCCACCTTGCCATGCCCCTCGCGCTCGAAGCTCCGGGTGCAGGGATTGAAGGCATACTGGTGGGCGGTCGCATTGTGGATCTTGATGCCGACCATCGCGCCCGGAACGTAGCTGGGGGCCTTGGTGGTGATATGAATCTCGCCGCTACCGGACGCCGTGGCCGCCGGGGTTGACGCCGTATCGTTCGCCGCGCCCTTGTCCGGCGACCTGGCAGCGCAGGCAGCCAGCAAGCCACAGGTGGCCAGCATCAAGTTTCTCATTTCCGCTTCCCTTCCTTACGACGTTGGATCACCACCCCGGCGATGATCAGGGCACTGGCCAGCCAGAGCACGTTGGGCTGGGCGGCCTGGGTGGTCGTCTGGCAAAAGCCGGCGAGGGCGCAGAGGTCGGGACCGCCCGGGGGGAAAAGGAGACTGAGGAGCATGACAGAAGGGTAGATGAGTCGAGACCACGCGTCAAATGTTCTGCGTCACATTCGTCAATATCATTAACTGCCAACGCAAAGGCGCAAAGGCGCCAAGCTTCACTATGGCAGTCCTTCGCGTCTTGGCGTTGAAGCTGTTTAATGATCGCTGTTCGGTTATCCCCTGCGAAACCTCCACCGGTACAGCAACATTGAGCCGCACCGGCCCCGGCAGAGCTCGTCCGCCTCGGCCTCGAGCACCCGGACCAGCTCCGGATCGATGTTATGGTAGTCGATGAACACCCGATCAATCCCGATCAGCACCTCGCCAATCTGGCTGAACTTCTCCCGAAGGGATGCGGGGGTGGTGAGCAATGGCCGGCCAGCATACAAGTCGAGACTGCCGACGGGATTGACCACATTGGGCCGATTGATGTCATGGCTGGTCGTGTCCCGGGTCCAGGTTTCGAGCAGCGCCGGCTGCACCGTGAAATCGAGCCGGCCCCAGTAGTGCAACGCGACGAGCGGTGACGCGCTGCCCAGCGGCAGGTCGCGGAGGGTTGAATCCGCAGCAATAATCCGGCGTGATTCGAGCCAACCGGCGGAGTGGGTCTCGCCGACCATTCGGCGGGATTCGTTAAACGCCGGCTGGGTGACGATGGCCGTAACCACGATGGAAGTCAGAAGGCCGGGGAGGACCGCACCGGCCCGAAGCCGGGGATATCGTTCCGCCAGTCGAGCGCCATACTTGCCAAGCGCCTCGATCGCCGCGTCGCCGGCGATACCCGCCGCAATGAGCAGGGCCGGGATTGCCAGCAGGACATATCGTTCCGATTTCCATCCGAATACGAAGCTATGCAGTACCAGGGGAACCACAAACCACACCAGCAGCAATGCGCCGGTTCTCGGGTGACGCACGATCGCGACGAGAAAGATGAGCGGAAGAAGCGAAACCAGGAGCGGGAAGTGACTGGAAAGCGCCCGATAGTATGCCGTGATCGGTCCTGCGCCTCCGTCGGCGCTGAGCCGCGCCCACAGTGGGATGACCCGTGCCCGCCAGAACAATCCCTCGAGCAATCCGAACCGAAAGACGAAAAGGAAGATCATCACCGCCCCGCCCAAAGCAGTCAGCTGCCATGCGACACTATAGGTCCAGGCTCGCTTCCCGAGCCGCGCGAGATCCCGCACCCCGACGCCCACCAGGAAGAGTCCAAAACCCGCGGCCACGCTCAGCGTGGTGACCTGCACTCTGGTCGCATACAGGAATGCCACGCCGGCAAGAAGCGCCCAACCCCAGTCGCGACGCAGTCGGCGAGCCGTCAGGTCACCGGGCTCCAGGGGATCGCGAATCAGTCGCCACCCGGCATAGAGCGCGATTACCCCGGCGAAAAGCTGCAGGGTATAGAACCGCCCGAATCGGGAGAGCTTGACTGCCTGGGGATAAATCGTGAAAAGCAGAGTGGCGAGGACACCGGCACCCGGCCCTCCCATGGCCCAGGCGACGGCCGCAAAGGCCAGAAGCGCCAACACCCCAATGACGGCCGCAGGGAGCCGCACGGCGACTTCGGGCGGGTTCACCCGGGGCAAGAGGGCAGCAACCAGCATGGAATACTCGAGGCCCCTGGGGTAACGAGCACCGGAGGGCAACACCGGCCCCCGGTTCTGCTCCAGCGCCTGCCCCACGAAATAGTGATCCATTTCGTCACTGGAGAGGGTGTTGCGTCCCAGATCGGCCAGGCGAATATAGGCGCCCCAAGTGAGCACCAGGAAGAGGGCAAGCAGCATCCATCGCAGATTCGGCAGCCGGGCTGGCATCGCGCTCAGTTCAGCCGCTCGACGATGCGGTAGCGGGTCTGCTGCGGCGCCTGCAGGAACACCATCATTTCTCCGATCAGGCCGATGGCGATCGCCTGAACCCCCAGGACAATCAGGAAGATCCCGGTCAGCAGCATTATCCGGCCCAACCCTCCCACCGGTGCCAGCCCCACAAGGATGGACGCGACCAGAGCGGCCAATCCCAGGGAAATCAGGGTCATGCCGACCGGGCCGAAGAAACGAAGCGGCCGGCTGGTAAAACGAAGGATCACAAAGAGGCCGAGGAGATCGACCAGGCGCCGAAAATAGAGACCCGGCCGGTAGAACCGGGCCCGGCGATCTCCCGGGTGCTGCGGAGTGTCGATCTCTACCGACTCAAATCCTGCCTGCCCCGCGAACAGGGCGAAGAATCGGAAAGAATCGCCATACACCGGAGTCTTGAGCAGCACTTCCCTCCGCATGGCGCGGACGCCGCAGGCGACATCCCGCAGCGTTCCTCCCAGCGTCCACCGAATCAGCCAGTGCAGCACTCGATTCTGGACCTTGTTGATCCACGCATCGCGCCGGGGCCAGCGCCGGGCGAGAACCAGGTCCCTGCCTTCGAATACCCGATCGATCAGGCGGGGAACCTGCTCGGCCTCGATGCGCCGGTATCCCGGCAATGTCACGATCACCTCGCCCCGAGCCAGCTCGGCGGCAGCATTATACAACCGGGACTCATCGAGCTGCTGGGCTACCTGGAGAATCCGGATCGGCTCGCCTCGCTCAGCCAGTTCCAGGAGCTCCCTGATCTCGGCTTCGAACCCCGGTTCACAAATGAAGACGAACTCGAAGGCCCAGGGGCGCTGCCGGAGCGGTCGGGCATACTCCTGGTAGAGGGCCGCCAGCGACTCGGGCTTCTGCCAGACCGGTACCAGGACCGACACCTGTAGCCCGGCGTCCGGGTGGCTGGTCAACCCAAGCTCCAGCGTCATCGAACCTGCCGGACCAGGGCCGGAGTCCCCGGGTACATCACCCTATGCCGGCGCAGGACTACCTCGGCAATGAGCCCAAGCAGGACAAGGAAGCCGGCCAGTTGCAGCCAGATAAATGGAAGCGCGGGAAGGATGAGACTGGTTGGACCTGCCGAGGCCAGTGGTATCACGAGAGCCGGGATGGCCGAGAGCATTGCCGCGAGAATGGCAATCATGGCCCCCCGAGCGAACATGACCAGGGGACGTTCCCGGAAGGACTGGATCGCAGCCAGGACGAGAAGATCGTTCAAGACCAGAGGGGCGCGGGAGAAGCCGTACTTGCTCGTACCCCGGCGCCGGGGCGCGTGGCTTACCGGGATTTCGGTCAACCGGGCCCCTCGGAGCCCGGCGGCCGCGGCTGGAATGAACCGATGCATGTCGGAGTAGAGAAAGAAGCCGTCCAGGAGCTTCCGGCGATAGGCGCGAAGGGTACAGCCGGTATCTCGAATGGACACTCCGGTGAGGGCGCGGGCGACCGCGTTGCCCAGTGCGGAGGATAAACGTCGGGTGAAGGGATCTTTGCGGTCTTCCCGGTAGCCCGCCACCAAGTCAAAGTCGCCCTGCTCCAGCACTCCCACCAGACGGGGAATATCCGCGGGATCGTTCTGCAGATCTCCATCCATGCTCACCACGATGGCGCCTCGAGCGTGCTCGAATCCCGCCTGCAATGCCGCGGTCTGCCCATAATTCCGCACCAGTCGAAGGAGCCGGATCCGGGGGTCCTCTCGCGCGGCGCGGCGCACCTCGAGGGTGGTGCCGTCAGTGCTACCATCATCAACGAGGATCAGTTCCCAGTCGTTCGCGTCCCCCAGCGCGGCTTTAGTCGCCGCCACCAGTGGCTCGATGTTGTCGCGCTCATTGAAGAGCGGGACCACGATCGAGAGGTGCGGGGTCAGACCTGCTGGAGTCAGTGCCACCACCACTCCTTCCTGGAAGACCGGCCGGGAAACGGCAGGTGGGCGGATAAGCGTCGACCGCAATCGCTTGGTTGCGATCCATTCATCGGGCTGCCGTGGTCATCCGACCGACGATGAGAGCCGAGAGGCCGGCCAGACCGGCCAACCCCAGCAGCGATACCATCCCGATCCAGAGCACGGTGAGGAGTCCGCTGCCCGCTGCGATCGTCAGTCTGGATTCCACCGTAATGCTGGAATCGCGCACCGCCGTGAAGCCATAGTTCCGGCCGTAGTTGTTGTCATTGACGTCAAACCGATCGCCGCGATCGAGCTGGAACGCGAAGTCCAGGCGGCGGCCGGCGGGGACCGGCAGCGCGGCCGTAAAGCTGGGACCATCCTGCTGCATAGTCGTGGTCATCAGCAGGCTGCTGGTCCGGGTCCGGGGCGGGTATAGTCCCGGGGGAAGTCGCTGCCACCCGGCAATGCCCCACACTATTCGTACCCGGCGGGCATCTGTGGGACCGTAGCGAATGGTCTCCATCACCAGCACTGTATCCCCACCCTGCAGCGGATTGGTCAGCAGAGACAGGCCCGGATCCGCGTCCACCACCCCACGGCTCGCCGGGTTCGGTTCGTACCGACGATTGCCATCCCACAGGGCAGAGAGGGAATCATGATCATTGCGGGCCGTGATCACGAAACCGTAATCCAGAGACGACCCGCGGGGGATGGCAAGCGTTGCGGTGAACCCGTCCTCCTCGCGGCGCATCGGGCTGCTCATGGCATTGCTGCTCCTGGTGAGCACGGTGCCGGAGGGACGGATCGACGCGGGCACCCGCTGCCAACCGTCGATGCCCCAGACCAGGCTCACAGCTCCGGCCTCGGGCAGGTGGTAACGCAGGGTCAGACTGTCGAGCCGCAGGCTCGAGGGCGTCGTGTCCTCGGCGATGCGCATCGCCCGGAACGGACCGATCCCCGCGTCGTGCAGCATCTGCATGTGCGCCTCCAACCGGCCCGCATCCCAGAAGTGGATCAGGAACTCCCGGTGCCGGTCCGCCAGCACGTCTGGCGGAACTCCGTCTTGAATATCGCGCATCACCCGGTCCATACCGCCAACGTACCAGGAGCCCCACTCGCGGCCAAACGCGGTATTCAGCGGGAGCAGCAGCGCGGCGAGCGCGAACAGCGTCGCGCGCGCGAACCGGTTAACCCGGTCGTGCCCGGTTAGCTCCCAGGCGAAGTACGCGATGCAGAACGCCGGGGCAGCGAGGAGCACATACCGATCAGGCCAGCCGTTATAGACGTCGAGCACGGCCGCCCGCCCATATCCCATACCCGCGGCAACCCCGGCGACGCTCATCAGGCAGGCGAGCAGCCCCCAGGCGCGTTGCCGCTCCTCCCATGGTGCAGCCACCCGGCGATTTCCGCTAGATGGAGCGCGGAGCGCGAATACCACGCGGGCCGTTGCCGCCAGCAGCAGGAGGTTGGCTATCGTGCCCCACAGGGTCCAGGACGTCCGCACGGCCGGTCCCAGCCCATAGGTCTGAAATTGAAGGGCCGTTACCAGCGATTTACCCAGGCCCGGATTCCTGGGGATCCAGCCGGGCCGCTCATAGCCGACGAAGTAGAGCCCGATAACGGCAATTGTCAGGGCTGCCGACGCGATGAGTATCGTCGCGGCGCGGCGCTCCGAGGGCGAGCCCTCCGCCCGGGCCAGGCGCACCCCCTGCCAGCCGGCATAGAGCAGAAGCGGCGGCACGAAGACCAGACCGGTGCCGCCGGAAAGCGGCGCCAGGATCAGCGCGGCACCGGTGGCGAGCGCGACACCCGGGGTGTCCAGGCCGGGCCGTCGCACGATGGCCAGCAGCGCGATGCTCGCCAGGAGGACGGAAACGACGAAGGACAGCTGCCAGGTCCAGAACAGGTTCTGCCAGTCACCGACTTCGAGCAGGAGGATGGGGAAGAACGCGTCGGTGTAGCGGGTACGACCGTTCCGCCGACGCCGCGCCACTTCGATCATTGCCGCCGCCAGTCCGGCGACGGCGATGATACTGAAGAGCATCCCCGCCCGAAAATCGCCGCCGCTGGCCTTGAGCAGTCCCAGCATCATCAGGCGGGGGAGCGGAAGCCGATGCTCATTGTTCTGGCTCCAGAACCAGCGTCCCAAGTCGGGCTGGTGGCCGGTCAGCGGCGCCACCAGGTCCCAGTCCTCGGCCAACGGGAGGTTACGCGCGTAGTGGGCGAAGTGCCAGAGCGCGATCGCCACCATCCCGGCCCAGACCGCCCAGACGAACCAGCGAGCAGCGCGGGAGCTCCCGGTGGCGATGGGCGGGGTCATGAGTCGGAGGTTGCAGCCGGTAAGGGCCGCAGCGGGCGAGTGCCGAACCGGGTGCGCCAGGTAAGCTGCAACAGCACCTGCCAGTAGCCACCGCCCACCCGGATGAGCCGGAACGACGAGACGCCCATATCGGGCTCCCGGTTGATCCAGGAGATGGGAACTTCCTTCACGGTGCGCCCCATGAGCAGAGGCAACAGGCCGGTTTCCGCGTTCACCGCGAAACCAGGTTGCTGTAAATCGAGGCCGTCGACCACTTCGCGCCGCATCAGCTTGAGATTGTTGGTCACATCGCGGAACCGGCGGCGCAGCAGGAGCAGCGCCAACACGTGAAATCCCCGATTGGCAATGATCTTCTGGAACGGATAATTGAGCAGGACGCTATGGCGGGAGAAGCGGCTCCCGATCACAACGTCCCACCCCTCCGCTGCCGCGTCAAAGAGATCGCGCATCTCCGGCAGCAAGTGCTGGAAATCGCAGTCCATGGACAGCACCCACTGGCCGGTGGCCGCGCGGAAGCCGTCCTTTATGGCCCGGCCAACCCCGTTCGGCGGGTCGCGAAAGACCGGACGGATTCGGGGATCGGCGCGGGCCAGATCCCGAATCACCTCGGCGGTGCCATCCTCACTGCCGTCGTCCACCGGGATGATCTCGTGAAGATACTCGCCGAAGAGCGCGTCGAGCCGGCCGATCAGCGGGCCGACATTCATCTCCTCGTTCCGGCAGGGCACCACCACCGAAACCGCGCCACGCAGCGCCGGATGCTCGAAGAGCGAGGGCAGGGACCGCTCGAGGGAGAGCGGCGGTTTTTGGGCGTGCAACAGAATCGACCCGGCGAACGCCCGTACCCCCGGTAGGTTCTCCAGCAGGATCGAGAGATTGCGAAGCGGCCAGATCAGCCAGCGGGGCAGCGGCGGGTACACGAAATCATTGAACACCGCAAAGATTCGAACGAACCCCACCGCGGAAAGCAGCTCATAGAGGGCGCCCCGCCCCAGCAGTCGGCGGGGATCGGGACGGCGCAGCAGCCGGGAGAGAAAGCGCCGCAGCTGAAGGACCGGGTTCCACGGGTTGCTCTCGTAGAACAACACCTGCCCGCCCGGCTCCAGCAACTCGTACACCTGCCGGAGTAGCCAGGCGCAGTTCCGCCGGTCCAACAAGTCCATCGCCACAATGAAATCAAAGCGCCGGCCGGCCAGGGCACCCGGCAAAGACTCCACGACCAGGCCCTCGACTCCGGGCAGCGAATCCAGCCCGGTATCCCCGGCCGGGTCGAAGCCGACCGCGGTGATCGGGTTTCGCCCCCGGGTCACCGCGGCGAGGTGTCGGGTGAAGCGGCCCCGTCCGGCGCCCAGCTCAAGCACGGTCTGTCCCGGCAACAGGTGCACCATGTGGCGGAAGGTCTGGGCGCGCCAGAGCAGCCGATCCTCGTTGATGGGGTCGCGCTCGAGCCAGTAGCGGTCCCGAAAATGTTCCCGCGTGCTCAGCATGGCTACTTCGGGGGACCGGCGCAGGATTGCCGTTGCGGCGGGACTCATTCCGGTTCCCTGGCAGCCCAGCGGTCGGAGTTCCGCGCGATGATGTCACTCAGGATGGCTCGCACATCACGAGTCGGTTTCCATCCGGGGAAGTGGTCTTCGAATCGGCGGGTGTCGCTGATCCACCAGATGTGGTCGCCGCTCCGGTTCTCCTCGACGTATCGGGTCGTGAGCCGCTGCCCGGTGAGCTCTTCACACATGGAGATCGCTTCGAGCATGGAGCAGTTACTGAACCGACCGCCCCCCATGTTGTACACCTCGGCGATGCGCGGTGCGTCGAAGAAGCGCGCAAAGGCGGCCACCAGATCAGTGCTGTGCAGGTTGTCTCGTACCTGCTTGCCCTTGTAGCCGTAGATGCTGTACGGAGTGCCGGTGACGACGCATCGAGCGAGGTAGGAGAGGAAGCCGTGTAACTCGGCGCCCGAGTGCCCGGAGCCGGTGAGGCAGCCGGCCCGGAACACGGCGGTCCGCATGCCGAAATACCGCCCGTATTCCTGCACCAGCATGTCCGCCGCAAGCTTGGAAACCCCGAACAGCGAATGCTTGCAGAAGTCGAGACTCATCGACTCGGCAATACCCTGCTCGTAGCGGTGTCCCGGCTCGATCTCCCAACGGTGTTCCAGCTCGATCAAGGGCAACAGATTCGGATTATCCCCGTAGACCTTGTTGGTCGAGCAGAACACGAAGACCGCAGCGGGGCAGTGACGCCGGGTCTGCTCGAGCAGGTTAAGGGTCCCCGTCGCATTCACCGAGAAATCCGTCAGTGGCTCCCGCGCCGCCCAGTCATGGGAGGGCTGCGCCGCGGCGTGAACGACGAGTTCAATGCCTGTCCCATGGCGCTCGAAAATCCGCCTCAGAGCCGCGGCGTCACGGATGTCCACGTTGTGGTGCTCGAATCGCTTGCCCCAGTGATCTTCCAGCTGCCGGCGGTTCCACTCGGTGGACGCGGTATCGCCGAAGAAGACCCGGCGCATATCGTTGTCGATCCCCAGCACGGTATGGCCCAGGCCGCAGAAATGCGCGACCGCTTCGGAGCCGACCAGGCCGCTGGAGCCGGTGACCAGAACTACGCCCATGGCAGGGTCCTTCTCAAGGTGAACGAGGCTCGCTGGTGGTGCCGCGCGGTAAGCATCCGTCTGCCGCTCGCCCGGGGGGCGAGGCGGAGGGGCGCCTTATCAGCTCCTCCGTGGACTGCATGAAGACGGGAGATGCCCTCACGAACGCCGGGCGACCAGAAGCCGCTCTCGAACACGTCAGCCCAGCGGGGCGGCATGTCCTCCCAGGACGAGCAAGGCCCGGCCCTGCGGTCGAAGCACCCGAATGATTTCACTGATCGCCTCCTCCTGCCGCGAGATGTGGTTGAGACTCCACCTCGAAAGCACCGTATCGAAGCTGCGTGATCGAAAGGGCAGCTTCTCGGCTATTCCCCGGCCTGCTCCCTGGGATCCCCAGCATCCGACACCAGATCGACCCATCGGTCAGAGGGCTGGGGATAGTTCCTGCCGCCACCGGCGCACTCGATGACATCGGGCGAGGTATTCAACTCACCGCGACACTCCGGGCAGAGCAGCAGATCAACGAGGAACTCACAGGTCATGACTCAGCTGCCGAGCTTCCTGATGAAGACCGCCAGGGTATCGTCTCCCTTCACCTCGACGCGAGGTAGGGCAAGGGGGGGATCCGTGAACTGGCTCAGCCCCTCCCTGCAGGAAAGGCCATAAATGTATCCACAGGCACCAACCAGGTGCTGGATGGCAGAATCCTCGGAGCCGTGAGGATAGGCAATAGAAGTGATGGCAACGCCCAGGAGTCGGTGGAGAGCCGCGCGAGAGCGGGCTGCTTCCCGGACGACCCCGGTCGGCGTCAGGGCTTCCAGATGAGGGTGCGTCGCGGTGTGTGAACCGAACTGAACTCCTTCACCGTGAAGCCGAACGATCTCGGCGCCGTCAAGAAGCCGGGCAGTCTCGCCGTAGCTTGCGGTCCACTCGCTTCGCTGTCCAATCCGGTCCGTGACCAGGAAAACATATGCGCCGAAGTCGTGGCGTCGAAGCACCGGCCAGGCGTATGTCGCGAAATCGCGGTACCCGTCATCGAACGTGATGATGACGGCCCGGCCGGTCAGGGGCTGGCGCCGCCGCATCGCATCGAGCCACTCATCCAGGAGCACCGTGCGAAATCCCGCCTGGTGGAGATACTGCATCTGCGCTTCAAAAGCCTTTGGCGTCACCCGGTAGCGGGCCAGCGAGTCGGGCCCTTCCTCTGAGACTTGATGATAGAGCAGAATTGGAAGCCGGTAGGTGAGGGCCGCAAGGTCGCCAATCTTGCGTACCGGTCCGCCACCCTCGAGGTAGCGGACGAGGAGGTGCTCGGGAAGTGGCGCCGCCGGTACCTCGCGGATGTCGATAGCCGGCCCCGCCCCGTGATCCGATTCATCGGCCCGGGCGAGCAACTGGATCCGATAGTATGGCGTCTGGAGCTCGGTGACCAGCCTGAGTCCGGGAGTTGCGGCAAAAACCTCTCCAATCACCTTGGTTCCGAAAGGGACATCCCAATCGAGGCCCGTCGAGGTGGGGTCATCCACGACGGTGGTCGAGTGAGCCGTTATGCAATGACCTCCCGGAAGAAGCGACTTCGCGATTCGCGTAGCCAGCTCACTCAGGGCCGTCCGGTCCCGCATGTAATAGAGGGTCTCGCTGCAGATCACCAGGTCGAACTGGCCCGGGATTGGATCGGAAGCAAAATCGAGTAGCTGGAACGCGACATTACTCAGTCCCCTGCAGCGGGTCCGGGCCCGCTCCAGGGCGACCGCCGAAATGTCGGTAGCGAGAAGCTGGTGGACCAGCGGCGCCAGCGTGCGGGTGAATATCCCCTCCGCGCACGCCAACTCCAGCGCGCGTTGAGGCTTGACCTTGGGAATGAGCGAAAGCGTCTGTTTATACTTTCGTTGTTCAAACGGCGTTGCGTATTGCCAGGGATCTGACCCCGCCAGGAAGACAGTCTCGAAGTAGTGCCGGTCATACCCCTCCCCGGCGAGTCGCTGCGCCGGCGGCGGAGTAGAAGGGGGGGCTCCGGTGGTGACCTGCTCCCGCCGCCACAACAGATCGGGAGCGTAAACGAGGGAGCTTCGCAGTGCGAGTCTGATATCCAGGACCGGCTCCCGGGCGGCAACCGCGGATTCCAGCAGCTCGGCTCGAGCCGCGAGAGGTAGCAGGGCCCGCCGGGAGACACTCGTCCCCGGCGGTCCCACTATATGCTGACCGAAGATCGCCGATGGCCTTTCGGCCCGCGCCAACCTGACCGCACTTCTCCAGCTGGGGCCGAGTCGATTCCGGGTGGATGCAGCGACTTCAGGCTCTTCAAATGCCTGGTCTTTGAGCACCGCTTTTCTCCGAGCGGATTGCGCAAGCCGGTCCCGTAGGCTTCTCGGGTCATCCATCGACCTCCCAACCAGCGCTTCACGCACAGCCACCGTGGCCAACTCCAGCCCCATCTGCTGGGTGAATGGCGCGCGGAGGCGAGCCGCAGAGATTTCCCCATCCACCGGTTGGACCACGCCCAGGTACACCGGGACACCTGCCATCGTCCACTCCACTTCAACCGGCTTTGTGGTTTTGAGATCGGGAATGGGGCTGCTGACTTCTAGGGTTACGGCTGGGCCCACAGGCGAGCTCCGTCCTTCCGGCTTCGTCGTCTCCTGGTAAAAGCGATCACCGGGCCAGTCGGGGAGCCCCCAAACCTCCTGGAGGAAGACGGTCCACCCGACAGCGTCATGGAACTTGGCACCTGCCGGGTCGACCGGCTCTACGATCCGGTCAGCGAGAGTTACCCTGCCGCGCTTGATTCGGACGCCGCACTCAATCGGGATCTGAGTGAGTCCAGGGTAGATGTGTCGAGCCATGAAGCGGCCCAGAATTCGCCAGGCGTGATGGGCCACGATTGCATCACTGAGGAGCAGGGAGGAGATAGTCGGGCCCGTGACCGGCAGCTCGATTTCGCCAATTTCATCTCCTTCGAGTGTGAGCGTACAGATGAGACGCTCGATGCCTCCCGGGATCGCGAGGTCAGGCATGGGCTCGGTGATCTCGAGGGAAATGGCGTGCCGCCCTCCCACGGTTACCGGCCGGGTTGGCGTATCTCCGAGGATGAGCCGCTCGAGAACCTGCTTGGACCGGCGCGCCAGGGCTGGCGCTCCGGCACGGTCCTCCAGCGCCTGGAGAAATCCATCGATGAGGGGGACAACGGCCTCCCACTGCTCCATCCAACGGTCGGGAGTCAGTAAGGCGGGGAGCAGGGCCGCCGCATGGATGGCACCGGCAACTTGGGCTGGAGGGAGCTCGGGATCGTGGTCCGCTTCGGTAAGATGACGGAGCAGGCTTGTCGCCGACCTTCGACGGCCAATCTGCAGCCCAGCCTGCCAGCAGGTAAAACCAAGCCTGGCACGCGCAAGCCCCTCACCAGGTAAGCCAGCGGCATGGCGCGGATCGGCCCTTTCAATTCGTGCATCCGGACCGTGGCCCCGATCAATGATCTCGAGGCCCTCAGCCAGGATTTCGTCGATATTGTTGATCGAGGAACCTGGACGCATGCGATAGTAGGCTACAGTTGAATCGGCGAACGCCACCCGGGTCCCGATCCGTGCCATTCGCTGCCAGAAATCCCAATCGGCGCAGAGCCGGTGGGCCGGATCGAACCCGCCGAGCCGAGCGATGATCTCCCGATGCACCGCGCAGCTGTGAATCGCGAAAGGGCAGAAACGAGCAACTAAGGAAAAGAGATCGGCCGAATTGGGATCAAATGAGTTGAGCACGATCCCACTTTCAGGTGACACGCGGGCCCACCGGCCACAGATCGCCCTCGCATAGGGATCTGCCGAGGCGGCTTCCGCGAAGTGTTGGAGAGCCCTCGGCGGTATTGCGTCATCGGCATCGAGAAAAATGATCCACTCGTTCGCTGCGAACGGCAGCGCGGCATTTCGTGCTGTCGTCATTCCGGTGTTAGGTTGCGTCATCACCCGGATTCGTCGATCTCTTGCCGCGTAAGCCGCCGCGACCTCGGAAGTCGAATCGGTAGACCCATCGTTCACGACGATGGCCTCCCAGTCGGGCAAGGTCTGCTCCCGCAGCGAATCTAGGGTTTCACCCAGAGTCGCCCCGGCATTAAAGGCGGGAATGATGATCGAAAAACTCACGCCAGGACTCCGTGGGAAAGAGACAATCGACGCAGGGAGCGATGCACTTGCGGGCCAGGTCGTCCGCGCGTTTGCCAGAGAGCATCTCCTGGTGTGCGCTTGCGACGCTCACTGAGCGGCCTCCCATTGCCTGCTTTCCGTCGGACGTAGCGTATGGTCTCCATTACCAGTACCGTGTCCCCACCCTGCAACGGATTGGTTAGCAGGGACAGGCCCGGCGCCGGACGGCTGCCGCCCCAAGGGTCAGAGAGAGAATCGTGATCATTTGGAACCGGTGACCAGAGCTACGCTCATGGTGCAGCCTTCCCACGTGAACCCCACTCGCGAGTGATCCTGGGCGGGAGAGCATCGGTCAGGCCGGCCTCGGGACACCCGATGCGGATATGTCCTGCGCCAATTTCCTCGCCTCCGACTCTCCCGGCAAGTAATGCTGAAACGGGACCTCAACCGCACTGCAGATCACGGTCTGCGCAAATGGTTCGGTCGCGCGAAAATCCACTCGGAACCCGGCCGTTTCGAGCAGGGAAACCAGGCAGCTGGGGGTCAGGCCCCAGAACCAGTTGCCGTACCCCTGCGCCGGAGCAAAGGCGTCCGAAATGCCGACCTGGTTCAGCAACCCGAGGCTGGACAGGTTCCAAAGCCGGCGGTCGGAAGCGGCAAGGTAGGGGAAATAGACCGCGGCATTGGGCAGACCCTTAATCTCCGGAATGGTCGAGGTTCGGAGAATCAGCGTCTGCCGGCACATGCGGCGCAAGGCGACCAGAAGATCGAAGGGACTGGGATGGTGGTAGAGCACACCGGCGCAGAAGACCACGTCGACCGGGCCGATGCGAGCGATCATCTCCGGCGTGCCGGCATCGCCAAGCAGGAACTCGACGGAGGAACCTCGGGCTTTTTTCTCGGCCTCGAACTCCGGGGTGGGCCCAAAGACATCGACGCCCGTGACGCTGGTCGCGCCCGCCGCCTCGGCCGCGAAGGCATGGGCCCCATTGACTCCCCACATGCAGCCGATGTCGACGAAGCTCTTGCCGGGGGCGTAATTGTTGATGAACTCGAGGAGCCGGTCATAGGCACCCACATCATGACCTCGCCAAGCCATCCAGTACCGCCACAGATGATTGAGGCGTGGATACTTGAGGAGACGAACCTTCCATTTGAAGAACATGATTACTCCACGGCCGGAGATGTGAATTGGCCACGGCCGGCTCCACGAATCCGCTCATCGTTGCGGTAGGTGGCGCGGTAGGCGCCGGGGCCGCTCAAGGCGCCCCACAACCCCGCCAGCAGCAGCGGCAGGGGTAGTCGGTGACGGCCCAGAAGGCCCAGGACAATGCGGCCGACCAGCCAGCGCCCCCAGCGCCAGACGGTGTAGCCCGCGAGCGCCAGGCGGGAAACCGTTCGGGTGCGCCAGAGCTTACCCAGATACACCGCGAAGGACCGCCCGTCATTATAGAAGAGTTGACGTAGTTCACTCATCTCGCGCCGGTGCCGATGCCATACCAGCGCCCGGGGCTCGTAGCGAAGCACAAATCCGGCGGCGAGCACCCGGTGGAAGATGTCGAGATCGCCCCCACCCCCGGCTGGAGTCCCGACATCCAGCGCGGTATCGAAGTCGCCAATCCGCTCGAACACCGTGCGACGAAACGCCATGTTCGCGCCGACACCGATGGCCTGCGTCTGAATGAGATCAGTCGGCCGGAGCCGGTCGCGCTGGTAGAGCCGGCTCTGCATTCCCTTCCCCATGCCACCACACACCCGCTCGAACAACATCTGGGGCAGAGTATCCAGCTCCAGCGGCGCCACCAGCCCGGTGACAGCCATGACGGATGGGTCGGCAAACCCCAGCCCCAATGCCGTGAGCCAGCCGGTGTCCACCTGGACATCATCATCGGTAAACGCGACAATCCCGTGTACCGCTTCATGAATTCCGCGGTTGCGCGCCCAGTCCAGACCGGGACGCGCTTCCTTCACGTACCGCACCTCAAACTGAGCCGCCACCTCGGCGGCAGCGTTGTCGGCCGGCGCGTTATCCACCACGATGAGTTCCCAGTTTGGATAGCGCAGACAGCGGGCGCTTTCCAGAAAACGTCGCAGCAGCTCGGGACGATCACGGGTACACACCACGACCGAAATGGGCGGTGTCGCCCCGCCGTGATTGCCCACCGGTTCCGGGTCGGAGGTCCATTGCCGCGGAAGCCGGGCCCGCACTGCCGTTGCAGGTATGACGGGAGAACCCGGCGGGATCGGCATCTGGATCCACCCCAGAGGAATCCCTCGCTGCCGCGCCAGCAGCCACAGCTCCTGATATCCGCGCCCGATGGGGACATCGGCCGCAGGCTCATCGACCTCGAAGCTCGCGACCTTGGCCATGGGTGCGCTCTGGCCAGTGGGCGAGTAGGCCGGGTCCTTCCGACGCTGGAAGAAGTAGAATACCCCGGCCACGGTCCCCCGTATTTCCGACCCGAGCAGGTACTTGCGATGCTTGGTCCGGCGCAGGATGCCCTTGATCACGAGCTTGGCGTGATGGCTGGGAATGTCGTAGACCAGCCGACGCAGATTTCCCCAGTGGTGGTACTGACTGAACTGGATCAGTAAGGCGGCCGCATGTCCGCGAAGATACAGGTACATCTGCCGTTGGAGGCCCCGGATCTCCCGCCGGTGGTAATGATGCACCACGACGCGAGGGTCGTAGCAGCACTGGCCTCCCTCGGCGAGCACCCGGTACCAGAGTTCGGAATCTTCACTGCACCCGGCAGCGCCCGCCCCCAGTCGCTCATCGAATAGCCCCACCCGCTCGAAGGCGGATCGCCGGATCGCCATACTGGCGCCGGCGCCGATGCGCCACACCGGCACTCCATAGGCCCGCGTGTGCCAGAAAAACCCGTTGCCGTACAGCTGACGATGAAAGCCCTGGCCGAATCCGCCAAACCCCTGTTCGAAGATGAGCTGACTCTCGGTTTCCAGCTCGGCGGGCAGCACCAGTCCCGTCACCACCGAGACCGTGGGCTCCCGAAAGCCATGCTCCACCGCGGCTATCCAGTTGGGAGTGACCCGCACATCGTCATCAGTAAACGCCACGATGTCTCCCCGCGCTGCGCACACGCCGGCGTTCCGGGCCCGGCTCAGGCCAGGACGGGGCTCCGGGATGTAGCGTACATTGACCATGCCCGCCACGAGCTCGCGGGTGGCCGAGGTGGCCGGCGCGTTGTCCACCACGATGGTCTCCAGCGGACGGGGCACGAGTTGGTGGACGGAGTCCAGGCAGCGCGCGAGGTCATCGGGACGGTCGCGCGTGCAGATCACCAGCGACACGGCTGTCGATGAGCCACCGCTGTCAGGGATCAGCGCGGAGGACAGGACCTCGAGAGATGTGGGGATGGGACGCCCCAGACCGACCCGGGGCGGCATTTCGCGGATGCCGAGCAACGATTCGCCCGACCGGAACAGCTCCGGCATCAACCACCCCGCCACCGCCGGAGCGATGGCCCGGGAAACCCCAATGCGCCAGAGATCGCCGTCCAGCGGGGGTTGTTGGGAGGCGAACTCGAGTCGCGCCAATGGAAGGGTTCGCCACCAGAGTATCACCCAGGTAGCCGCGGCCGTCGGATCCCATGGCAGGTCAGGCAGCCCATTGGCCAGATCAACATGGAGAATACGGACCGGTACCCGGCTCATGACACTGCTTCCCGAATCCGTTGCACCCGTCTCAGTGAGCGTTCGTACTCGCCGGCAATGCCGATCACGCCACCCGCCAGCTCCGCCAGCACCATGCCGGGAGGTGTCGGGTTGCGACCAATGACGCTGTGCAGGAGGCTTCGCACCTGGTCCTTGAACCACCAAATGACCATCCGCCTCCAGCGGGAGCGCATTGGAGGATCCGCAAGATACGATTTACGGGCATACGCCATGAAACCGGTGCCCCAGGTCCAGTACTGCCGTCGCAGCTGGGCCCGGGTTCGCCGGTGCTGGTGGAACCCGACGACGCTCGGGTCGTACACCAGCGGGTGGCCGGCGCGGATCACTCGGTAAAACATGTCGAGATCGCCGCCACCGGCCAGCGGACGGCCGGTATCGAGGGCCTCGTCAAAACCGCCCAATTCCTGGAGGACGCTTCGCCGGAATGCCATGTTACCGCCGGTCCCGAAGATCCCGGCCCCACAGGGATAGAGGGGGTTTCCCGGCAGGTCCTGCCCCGCATAGCACCGATATTCGAAGCCGCGACGGAATCCCCCGCGTCGTTCGAACAGCACCTGGGCCGTGGTTTCCAGCTCGAAGGGCAGCAGCGACCCGGTGACTGCCCCAGCCCCGGGGGCCTGGTTGATAGCCTCCAGCAATGCCTGGTACCAGAAACGGTCGGCGACCACGTCATCGTCGAGGAAGGCCAGGATCTCGCCGGTCGCCTCCGCGATGGCCCGGTTCCTCGCGAAGTCGAGTCCCTGCCTCAATTCTTGAACGTATCGCACGCCGGCGGACAGGCGGACCAGGCACTCCGTCGCGTCATTCGGCGGCGCATTATCCACGACCAGGATCTCGGGACGACCTGCACCTGCGGGCTGTTCCATGCGCTCGAGTGAAGCGAGACAACGGGCCAGCCGCTCGGTCTGGTTGTGGGTACAAATGACAACGGTCACCGACGGGTTAGCGGGTCGAGCCGATTGGGGTGCCAACTCGCGGCGGATGTCTTCCTGCAGCGCGGTCAACAGGCCGCGGCGCGCCGCCTGCGAAGCCCGACTTCGAATCTCAGGGGAACCTCCTGGAAGCAGCGCTTCCAGCTCGAATCCGACCACCCGGCCCCCCCGACGGAAGACCACAGCCAACCCCTGGTAGCCAAGTGGCACCTCAAGGACCGGAGTTGGGTCCTGGAGCTCGAGGTCCATCAGCGCGTATCGGGTCATCGGCATCAGGCGCTGGCCTGGTAGGCCGCCAGCACCTCGTGGCCTGGCCCATCGGCCCGGATCCGGCCGTGCTCGACCCAGACAGCGCGAGAACAGAGGCTCGCCACGCTCTCGAGGTCGTGAGTCACGACGAGCAGGGTCCCACCCCTGGCATGAAAGGCCTCCAGCCGTTCGACACAGCGGCGGCGGAACTCCTGGTCTCCCACGGCAAGCACTTCGTCGACCAGCAGAATGTCCGGGTCCACGCACACCGCGACCGAGAACGCCAGCCGCGCCTGCATCCCGGAGGAGTAGTATTTCACCGGCTCATCGATGAAATGTCCCAGGTCCGCAAAGGCCACAATCTCGTCAAACCGGGCGGCCAACTCGACTCGGGAGAGTCCCATGACCGCGGCATAGAGTCTTACATTCTCCGCCCCGGTGAGCTCGGGATTGAAGCCGACACCGAGCTCGATGATTGCCGCGATCCTGCCGCGGGTCTCGACCACACCCTGGGTCGGGGCATAGATGCCGGCGATCAGGCGGAGCACCGTGCTCTTGCCCGACCCATTGGGGCCGATCAGCGCGACCGCCTCGCCCGCTTCCACTTCCAGGTCGAAGTCTTCCAGAGAAAACTCCGCATGGCGGACATGGAGAGGACGGCGCAGAACGGTCCGGATGAATCGCTCGCGCAGGGAGGTGGTGCGGTGATCGTAATGGTAGAAGCGCTTGGTGACGCTCCGGCACACGACCGCCGGGTGGCCGGACGGCTTAGAGGATTTCAGCGAAGAGCGCATTGTAGCGGTCGAAGATGGCGTAGCCCAGGACACAGACCAGCACCGCCGTCAGGGAGACACTCGCGAAGAGCCACGCCGGCGGCCACTGGCCGGCGTAGAGCACGTCGTGATAGAGGGTCAGCAGCGCGGCAATGGGATTGAGCAAGTAGAGGGTTCGCAACGACTCGGGAACCAGGCTGGCCGGATAGAAGACCGGTGACAGGTAGAAGAGCATCAGCAATACGATCGGCATGGCGTGCTGCACATCGCTGTAAAAGACCGACAGGGTCGCGATCGGCATGGTCAATCCAATCGCGAGCAGCAGCTGGAGCAGGATCAGGAGCGGCAGAAGAATCAGCGGGGCGGGAAGGCCGTGATGATGAAAGATCGCCAGCAGCAGGAGGGCGATAACCATCTCGATCAGGAACTCGACCATTCGCGAGGCGGCCGTGGCGAGCACCAGGACCACGCTGGGGAACGCCACGCTGCGTCTGAGGGGCGCGTGCTCGGCCAACATGTATGTGGCGGAGGAGAGCATTTGCAGAATGAAATTCCAGACGAAATATCCGCTGAACACGAAGGCCCAGTAATGATCGACCCGGATCTTGATAAAATAGGTGAACACGACCGTCAGCACCGTGATGGTCAGTATCGGGTTCAGCAAGGTCCATACAAAACCCAGCACCGAACGCTGGTACTTCACCTTGAGGTTGCGCACGACGAGACTGCGGAGCAGTTCGCGATAAGCCCAGACCTCCCGCAACGGCGGCCGCCGGGTCGAGGACGATATCAGGCGGAGACCGCTCCGGTCGGTCGGGACGGCGCGCGATGGCGACGGTGTCGCGCTCATGCGGGATCCCCGTTGGCGCGGCGCGCGGCAAGCGCTCGGGCCCTGGGATAGGCCCACAGTCCCTTCCAGCAGTGGCCCCACATCCGCAGCAGCAGCCCGGCGGGCAGCGGATCCCGGCCTACCAGGCGCCGAATCAGCCGAACCCCGGGCTTGAGCAGTCGCCATCCGAGGAATGCTGTCACCGGCCACCGTGCTCGGCCGCTGGTCAGAATAGCGTGTTTAGTGAGCAGCGCGATCAGGGCGCGCTGGTGTCCGACGATCTGATCTCGGGCGGCGGCCAGCTCGCGGCGATGCTCGTGCCGGGCGACGGCGGTTGGCTCGTACACGATCTCATAGCCGGCCCGCAGCAGTCGCCACAGCATGTCGTGATCGCCACCACCGGGGAGCGCAGCACCCAGGTCCAGGGCATTATCAAATCCACCCAACTCGCGAACGATATCCCGCCGAACCGCCAGACTGCACCCGCTGCCTATGCTCACCGCCCAGGCGATCAGCGGCGCCCGATGTCCATGCAGCGGCAAGTAGGCATCGGCGGGGAGCCGAATTCCCTTCAATCCCCGGGCAAATCCGCCGTTCGCCTCAAACAGCCGTTGCGCCACGGTGTCGAGGGCGAATGGTTCCACCCGACCGGTGCACGCCCCCACCCGCCGATCACGCAGCAAGGGTTCGGCAGCAGCGGCCACATAGCCCGGCTGGGCGATGGCATCGTCATCGAGGAAAAGCACGATATCATGACGCGCCGATTCCAGTGCGCGGTTGCGGGCGAAGTCGAGACCAGGTATGGGCTCGTCGATGACCCGAACGGTTGGAAAGTCCCGCTTCAGCAGGTCCGCGGTGGCAGGCTCCCCGGGCCGGTTGTTCACCACCAGTATCTCATCGGCCGCAGGCTCCTGGGCCAGCAGGGAGCCGAGGGCCCGCGCCAGCGATTGGGGCCGCCCGCTGGTACACACCGCCGCGGTAATGGCCAGCTTCAGCGCCATCGGGCCCGGGATTCCGTGTGGAGTTTTCGGCGCAACCACTTCCAGCCGCCGGCCACGAAGGCTGTCGCGTAGGTCAAGCGGGCGACCAAGATGAGAGGCAAGTAGAGCAAGGCCTGGGACCGACCGGCAAGCATCCAGGTCACCGCAATGTATCCGCATTCGAGCAGCGCCTTTGGATAGGCTACGAGCAACGCGATCCGGGGATTGCGGTACAGCAGGGCTTCCCGACTGACGCCGCTCTCGTGCTTGGCCTCAAGGGCACTGTAGCCCCATCGATAGTTGCGGCGGAGCAGGTTCCTGAATCCGGGGCGATTGTAGTGATCGACCACCGCCATCGGCTCGAATTGCAGGGCGATGGCCCGCTGTGCCGCGCGCCCCTGCCACCGCAATTCCTCATGCCCGTCAGCGACCGGGAACTCCTCGGTAAAACCGCCGCTGGCGGCGAAGACCTCGCGCCGCACGCTCAGATTGGCGGGAGTGTGGTTCGGTACCCGGCCGGCGGGACGTCCGGAATGAACGTGATAAGCCGAGGCATAGTAGTCGCATTTCGCTGACCAGGGCTGGCCTGGGGGCAACTCCAGCGCGCCCCCAACGATGAGATGCCCCGCCGCGTGCGCCGCGAGATGCGCTTCCAGCCATCCGGAGCGGGGGACACAATCGGCATCAAGGAATATCAACAGGTCGCCGGTGGCGGTGGATGCACCCTGGTTGCGCGCGGCCCCGGGGTTCCCTCCGCCGGTCACGGCAACAACCTTTGCTCCCTTCGCCGCGGCGAGCGACGCAGTCTTGTCGCTGGACCCGTCGTCCATCACGATGATTTCACTCGGCCTTGGTTTTCCACTGATTTTCTGGTCGAGCAGCGCCGCCAAAGTGCGCTCGATGTTCGCTGCCTCATTCCGGGCGGGAACCAGGATGGAAATGAACAACCGGTGCGGCGGTCAGGCGTTGCGCACGGGGTCCCGCTCTTGCGGATCCGCTGTGCTATAGAGCTGCTGTACCGACGTGACGAAACGGCTCCACCCCAGGTGCTCCCGGGCATACGACTGTGCCAGGGTGGCCAGTCGCCCGGCCCGCTCCGGATCGCCCAGCAGATCGGAAATCGCCTCGGCCAAGGCCTCGACCCGCGGCGAAACCAGCAGGGCACGCTCTTCGGTGAGCACGGAACGGTGGCTGGGAATGTCCGTGGCGATGATCGGCCGGCCCGCGGCCATGTAATCGAAGATCTTCAACGGCAGGTTTCCACCGAACAAGCGGGGAGAAACCAGCAGATCGGCCAGCGCCAGCCAGGCTGGCATGCTCCGTCGGGGTTGCCGCTTGATCAACCGCAATCGATCTCCCGGGATCCCCTCGGCCAAGCGCTGAATGCGGGCCGAGGCCCGCTCGCCATCCACCCCAATCAGGACGAATACCGCTTCCGGATTGGTTTCCTGCACCCGGGCGATCGCCTTGAGCAACAGGTTCAAGCCCTGGTACCGCTCGAAGGTTCCGCTGTAGAGGACGATGCGTTGCCCCGGGCTCAGCGCTAACGATGCCCGAAGCGCCGCCACCTCCTCCGTACCGGGCAGGATCGGCTCACTGGAAAAACGCCACTCCAGTGCTCTGGCGCGAGGAGCCATCGAGCGAACCCGGGCGGCCAGGCCAGAACTGCTCACCACCTGCGTCACCCGCTCCAGCAGCCAGCGTTCGGCTCGCCGGAAAATGGCCCGGCTCATTCGGTTCTGGAACGGGGGCAAGGCACCCATCTGCTCGGCCAGGCTGGAATGCATGTCGTATATCACCCTGACCCCGTAGCGGGGACCCCAGTACGCAGCCGCAAACGCCGATTCCTCCAGGGCGTGGACCACGCGATAGCGGCCGTCCCGCATGAGAGACCGCAGCCGGAACACCAACGTACAATCGAGCAGCAGCTTGCGAATTGAGAAACCGATGGGAACCTGGGAGAGACGAAGCGGGTTGCTGGAGCGGTGCACCCTGACACCGGGGAGGTGGACTTCCTCCCCCAGCGGGTACGTCAGGAGGTCGACCTCATACCCAAGCTCGACCAGGGCTTCAACAACTTGGCGGACGCAGATCGGCGTACCACGGTCGACGTAGAATGGTTCTGGTGCGACCACCAGAACCCGGGCAGGCCGCCCATCTTGATGGATCGGAGCCGACCTGACCTGATGGCCGGGCGCTACACAATCGGAGCCAGGTGAGGGAGACTCGCTCCGGTTGGGTCGGGAGGATTGCGATACAGCGGATGCCGTCACTCCGGTTATGCCTTTGTAATGAATGCATAGACAATGACTTAGCAGCTTTTCCCTGACCCGGTGCCGTCCCGGTCTGGGATGAGCCCTCAGGGAGAGGACACAGGGAATGAACGTCTTGTGCCACGATTTGCAGAAGGAATACGATCCCGACTGGAGACGTAGCGTGAATGACGACTAGAATGGGCGGTCGATCCTCGCCATGGCCGCAACGGCTCCGGAGCGCACCCGCTCCTTGGGGCTGTCCAGTGCGACCCTGAGCGCCGGAAGCGCGGCCCTCCCCTTCTGCGCCAGCGCATCGATCGTCGCGCCTTGAATCACATCCTGGGTGTCAGCCAGAAGTCGAATCAGCACCGAAATCGCCGCCCGATTGGAGCTCCCGATTGCCCCCAGCCGCTCGATGGCTTCCAACCTGACGTCAAGGCTGTCCGAGTCGAGTCCGTCCGTCATCCCAAGGTTGGGATCACCCACCATTGCCCGGCGGGTGATCTCTCCTATGGCCCATGTGGCCATCACCCGAACCTCCTGCACCGGATCGTTCCGGGAGAGCAGCGTCAGCCGATTCAAGGCGGATCCTGCCGCTTCCGGACCCGCTTCTCCCACACCGTAGGCTGCCCGCCGCCGCACCGCTGACCTCCTGTGGTCGAGCGCTTCAACCAAGGCCGGGTACGCCGGTGGGCCAATGTGCGCCAGACTCCAGGCCGCGGTACTACCGAGATCCTGGTCATTACCCTCCAGCAGCCGTACGATCGCCTTGATGTAGGGAACCGCGGCATCCTCGTAGAACCCGAGATGGCCGAGGGCTTCCTTTTGTTCGCTTGGTGAGCCACTGGTGAGCAGGCTTCCCCAATGATCAACCGGAAGCTGGGTTGCCGAATCTACTCGTTGGGCCCTGCGCTCTGCCCGGTTGGGTGGCGTGTCTGATACTCCACACCCGAAGACCAGAGTGCCAACCATGAGGACACTGACAAGCCCCTGAGCCATGCACCACCTCAGCCGAGGCGAGTAGAATACGACGATCGAGCAGGATACCGGTGGTCTTGAACGAGGAGTGAGCGGTCCCAGCGTGAAGTTGTTCTACGCAGCCCAGCGCTTAACCGCCAGCGACACGTTGTGCCCCCCGAAGCCGAATGAATTGCTGAGCGCGATATTGACCTGGCGTTCGACGACATGGTTGGGCGCGCAGTCGAGATCGCACTCAGGATCCGGGTTGTCCTGGTTGATGGTCGGCGGAATCACCCCGCACTTGACGACCATGGCGGCGACCGCACACTCGAAGGCGCCGGCGGCGCCCAGCAGGTGGCCGGTCATGGACTTGGTGGAGCCGAAGATGAGCTTTCTGGCCTGGTCGCCGAACACCGCCTTCACCGCCTGGGTTTCCGCGATGTCACCCTGGCTGGTCGAGGTGCCGTGGGCGTTGATGTACTGCACATCGTGGAGGTCGATGTTGCCGTCGGCCAGGCAGGCCCGCATGGCGCGCTGGGCGCCCTCGCCTTCCGGCGCCGGCGACGTGATGTGGTAGGCGTCGCCCGAGAGACCATAGCCGATCAGCTCGGCGATGATAGTCGCTCCCCGAGCCTGCGCGTGCTCCAGGCTTTCCAGCACCAGCACCGCCCCGCCGTCACCCAGCACGAACCCGTCCCGCTCCTTGTCGAAGGGGCGGCTGGCCCGCTCCGGCTCGTTGTTCCGGGTGGAGAGCGCCTTCATGTTCTGGAAGCCGGCGATGGCGAGCCCGGTGATCGCGGCTTCGCTGCCGCCGGTGATCATCGCATCGGCCGCCCCATGGCGAATCATCTTGTACGATTCACCGACCGCGTGAGCCGACGAGGCGCAGGCCGAGACGGTACAGAAATTGGGGCCCTTGAGTCCGTACCGGATGGAGACCAGCCCGGCGGCGATATCGGGAATGAACATCGGAACGAAGAACGGCGACACCCGGTCGGGACCCTTGGTCAGGTAGACCAGGCACTGCTCTTCGAACGTGGCCATCCCGCCGATCCCGCTCCCGATCAGCACGCCGGTGCGGTCCGGGGTCGGGAACTTTCCTTCGAGCCCGGCCTGGGTGATGGCCTGGTGGGATGCGCCCAGCGCGAACTGGGCGAAGAGGTCGTACCGCCTGGCCTCTTTCCGGTCCATGTAGATCAGCGGGTCGAACCCCTTCACCTCGCAGGCAAACCGGACCTGGAGCTTGGAGGCATCGAACTTGGTGATCGGACCCGCACCGGACCGGCCCGCGAGGAGTCCGGCCCAGGTCTGCTCCAGGTTCGCGCCCAGCGGGGTCACGGCGCCCATGCCCGTGACGACGACACGTTGGGGCAAGCTACTTCCCGATCTTTTCGTGGAGGTACTTCATCGCATCTCCCACCGTGCGGAGCTTCTCGGCCTCTTCGTCCGGGATGTCGATGTCGAACTCCTTTTCGAACGCCATGACGAGCTCGACGGTGTCGAGGCTGTCGGCGCCCAGGTCCTCCATGAAGCTCGCCTCATCGGTGAGCTTCTCCCGCTCGACTCCGAGTTCCTCGACGATAATGTCTTTGACCTTTTCCTCGATCTCGCTCATTTGCTGGCCTCAAAGAGAGTAGTGAGTCCTAACTGAAGCAGATGGCTGATAGCTGATGGTTCATCCCTCAGCAAAGCCAGCCTCCACCGTGATCTGCTATCCGCCATCAGCCATCTGCTAAAAGACCATCCCTCCATCCACGACCAAAACCTGCCCGGTGATATACGCCGCAAGGTCACTGGCCAGGAACAGCACCGCGCTCGCCACATCCTCCGGCTTGCCCGCCCGCTCCAGCGCGATGCCCTGTAACATTGCTTTCCGCACTTCCTCCGGCAAGGAGTCCGTCATGTCGGTGGCGATGTAGCCCGGCGCCACGCAGTTGGCCAGCACGTTCCGGCTGGCGTACTCCTTGGCCACCGACTTGGTAAATCCGATCAGCCCCGCCTTGCTGGCCGCGTAGTTGGACTGCCCCTTGTTGCCGGTCAGCCCCACCACGCTGGTGATATTGATGATCCGCCCGGCCCGCCGTTTCATCATGCCCTTGATGCAGAGCCGGGTGGTGTGGAACGCCGCCTTGAGATTGGCGTCCAGCACGGTATCCCAGTCCTGCTCGGTCAGCCGGAGGAGGAGGTTGTCCTTCGCCATGCCGGCGTTGTTGACCAGGATGTCGATGGGCCCGAGTGCCTTTTCGGCCTCGGCCAGCGCCCGTTCCACCTGGGCGCCCTCCAGCACGTCGCAGCCGAGCCCCAGGGTTCCCGCCCCCATCGCCGCGGCGACTTGCGTCGCCTTCACCTGGTCCCGCCCCACGATCGCCACCTTGGCCCCTGCCTTATGCAGCGCGGTCGCGATGGCGTGGCCGATTCCCCGGGTGGAGCCGGTGACGAAGGCGGTCTTGCCGGAAAGATCGATGGTTACCATCAGTCGCCTGTCATCCCGAGCATCGAATGTGTCATCCCGAGCGAGTTGTCATCCCGAGCGCAGCGAGGGATCTCAAGCTCGAAGCTCTCAAGATCTCGACCACCCTCGCCCTGAGATTCATTTCTTTCGGTTCCTCTGTCCCCTCACCGCCGTTCCCCTCCCATAATGGGAGAGGGAGCCAGGGGGAGAGGGCGTTATGCCAGAAACTTCTCCGCCTCGTCCGCGGTTCCCAACGTCACGCTGGCCGCGCCGGGCACAATCTTCTTGAGCAGTCCGGAGAGCACGCTGCCGGGGCCGATCTCCAGGTACCGGGCGCCGGGACAGAGCCGGGCAGCGGTCTGCATGCAGGCGACCCAGCGCACCGGCGCCGTCAGCTGATCGGCCAGCAGCCGCTTGGCGTCCGCCCCGGTCCGGATCGCCTCGCCGCTCGCGTTGGCGATCACCGGGAACGCCCCGTCCCTGAACCCGACCTCGGCCAGCTCCATCCGGAGCCCGTCCACCGCCGGTACCATCAGCGGCGAATGAAAGGCGCCGCTCACCTTGAGCGGAATCACCCGCTTGGCGCCCCGCGCCTTGCAGGCGGCACCGCCGCGCTCGACCGCTTCGGGATCGCCCGAGATGACGGTCTGGTCGGGCCCATTGAGATTCGCCGCGACCACCACCCCGCCCTGGTTCGAGATTTCCATGCAGGCGGCCTCGACCGCATCGGTCGGCAGCCCGAGTATCGCGGCCATGGCGCCCGGCCGCTGCCGGCCGGCTTCCAGCATCAGCTCGCCGCGGCGCCGCACCAGGCGGGCCGCATCGGTCGCCGCCACGCTGCCCGAGGCGACCCACGCGCTGTATTCGCCCAGGCTGTGACCGGCACCGGCGCCCACCGGCCCGAGGCTCTGGCCCACCACCGCCAGCATCGCCGCGCTGTGCGCGAGAATGGCCGGCTGGGCGTTGTGGGTGAGGGTCAGCTCGTCCTCCGGACCCTCCCACATGATCTTCGAAAGCTTGACCCCGAGCGCCTCGTCAATCGCGGCGAAGATATCGCGCGCCGCGGGAAATCGCTCCGCCAGGTCCTTCCCCATCCCGACTTTCTGCGCCCCCTGCCCCGGGCAGAGTACGACACTCACCACCGGACGACGACGCTCCCCCAGGTGAACCCGGCGCCGAACGCCACCAGGAGCAGCAGCGAGCCCGGCTTGATCCGGCCCTCGGTGACGGCCTGGTCAATCGCGAGCGGAATGGATGCGGACGACGTATTGCCGTAGCGATCCACGTTCACCATGACCTTCTCCATCGGGATCCCGGCATGCTTCGCGGTGGCTTCGATGATCCGGATGTTGGCCTGGTGGGGCACCAGCAGGTCGATCTGGTCCGAGGTGACCCCGGCCCGGGACAGCGCCTCGTCGCAGGCCTGCGACATCGCCAGCACGGCGGCCTTGAACACTTCGCGGCCCGCCATCTTGATGTAGTGGGATCGCTCCCGCACCACCTTCTCGCTGATCGGATCGCAGGCCCCGCCACCGGGCCGGTACAGGAGCGGCGCCAGCTTGCCATCGGACCGGATGAAGGTCGAGAGGATGCCCCGGCCGTTGCTCTTCGAGACCGGCCGCACCACGGCGGCGCCGGCGCCGTCACCAAAAAGAATCGCGGTCGAGCGGTCCGTCATGTCGGTAATGGTGGACAGCTTTTCGGCTCCGACGACCAGGACGTTCTCGCTCTGGCCCGCGGCGATGAGCGCTTCGGCCACGGTGATGGCGTAGATAAACCCGGGGCACGCGGCGCTGATATCGAAGGCCGCGGCGTTGTCGGCCCCGAGCAGGGCCTGCAAGTCGCACGCGGTGGACGGCAGCAGGCGATCCGGCGTCGCGGTCCCCAGGACGATCGCATCGAGATCGCCGGCGGTAATCCCGGCCCGCTCCATTGCGATCTCCGACGCCTGCTGGGAGAGCATGGCCAGCGACTCTCCCGGCCCCGCGATCCGCCGCTCCCGGATACCGGTGCGCTCCACGATCCACTGGTCGGAGGTGTCGAGGGACTTTTCGAAATCGGCGTTGGTCACGACCCGGTCGGGGACCGCGATGCCGAGGCCGGCGATTTCCGCAAAGGGCCGGGGAATCATGCCTGGGCCGGGATTTCGCGCTGGGCGAACTCGGCGCCGATGTGCCTGGAGAGTCCGGCCTCTGCCGCCTGGACCGCGACCCGGATGGCGTTCTTCACGGCGTTGGCGCTGGAAGAGCCGTGGCAAATGATGCAGACACCCTGGACGCCGAGCAGCGGGGCGCCGCCGTACTCCGAGTAGTCGAGAATTCGGAAGATCTTCTTGATGTCTTTGCGTTCCAGCACTTCCGGCGCGTCCCGCTTGACCAGTCGGACGATCATCCGGGCGACCGACTCATAGAACTTGAGGACGATGTTCCCCACGAAGCCGTCGGTCACGATCACGTCCAGCGAGCCATGCTTGGAGTGGCCGGTCAGGATGTCGCGCCCCTCGATGTTGCCGATGTAGTTGAGCCGGGTATCCTGCTTCAGCAGCTGGTGGGCTTCGCGGGTGATGGCGTTTCCCTTTTCGTCTTCTTCACCGATGTTGAGCAGGCCGACCGCGGGATTGGCGGCGCCCAGCAGGTCACGGGCGTACACGGTGCCGAGGTGGGCGAAGCAGACCAGCTCGCGCGCGGAGCAGTCGACATTGGCGCCGGCATCGAGGACCAGGGCGGGACGGTCAGCGGTGGGAAACATGGTGGCGACGGTGGCCCGGTCCACCCCGGCATGCAGCCCGAGCAGGACGGTGCCGGCGGCGAGGACCGCGCCGGTATTGCCGGCGGAGACAAAGGCGTCCGAGTGACCGGATTTCTGAAGACCGAGCCCCACCACCAGGCTGGATTTCCGCTTCTTGCGTACGGCGGCCAGCGGCTTCTCCCCCATGCCGATAACCTCTGGGGCTTCGTGGATCTCGATCCGCTTGCGATCCAGGTCGGGGAACTGCTTCAGCTCGGCCTCGATGGCCTCGGTCTTCCCCACCAACTGGATGGTGAAGCTGGGCGGCAGCTCGGCAAGGGCCATGGCCACGCCTTCGATCTCAACCGCCGGCGCATTGTCCCCGCCCATGGCGTCCAAGGCGACGCGGATCACCCTCAGGCGTCCTCGACCTCGACCCGCTTCTTGCCTCGATAGTAGCCGCAGGTACCACAGACCCGGTGCGGCAGCTTGGGCGATGAGCACCGGGGGCAGGCCTGAACCGCCATGCTCGGTGCGAAATCCTGACTTCGGCGGGAGCGCTTGCGCGCCTTCGACATCCGCCTCTTGGGAACAGCCATCGATAACCTCTTCTAATTTCGCTCCCCCTTCCCCGGGACCGGGGAAGGGGGACAGGGGGTTAGGGGTTGCAGGAGCACGGCCCTGCGTTCAGGTCGGCCCCGCAAGTGGGGCAGAGTCCAGCACAGTCTTCCCGGCACAACGGAAACGCCGGCGCCGCCAGGGCCAGCTCCTCACGCACCACCGGGCGCACGTCCAGGGAACGACTCGAAGCTTCCACCGGGTAGACGCCGGGATCGTCCACGGCATCGGGGTCGCTGCTGAACATGACGCTGACATCAGCCTCGACGGGGCAGGTCAGCTCAGTCAGGCAACGGCGGCAGGCCGTTTTCACGGCTCCGGCGACATGTCCGCGCCAGAAATATTCCCCGTCCGCGGTCTCCTGCAAACGGCCTTCAACGGAGAGCGGACCGGTCAGATCGAGCTCCAACCCCTCAAAGGTTGGATCGTCCGGCGCGAGGGCTCCAAGGGTCTCGACCGGACCCTGCCGAAGCTCTCGAATATCGACCTCGAGCATAGCGGCCAAACGTAATCAAGACCTACACTTAGAGCAAGACCAGTGGATCATTGAAGGAATTGAAGGAATTGAAGGGATTGAGGGGATTTTCCAGGGATTCAAGCCCTGCCAATTCCCTCAATACCATCAATCCCACAATCCAGCTATCTCACCCTCGGTAAAAAAGAACCCGACCTCCCTCAGCCCATTCTCCGGGCTGTCCGACCCGTGGACGGCGTTCTTGCCCTTCGACTCGGCATAGAGCTTCCGGATGGTGCCCGGCGCTGCCTCGGCGGGGTCGGTTGCGCCGATGACAGTCCGAAAATGGGCGACCGCATTGTCCCGTTCCAGGGCCATCGGAAGGCAGGGCCCGCTCGACATGAAATTGACCAGCTCCTCGTAGAAGGGACGGCCCCGGTGGACCTCATAAAACTTCTCCGCCTGGGCCCGGGTGAGCCGGGCCAGCTTCGCGGCGCGAACCTGGAAGCCTTCCTTCTGAAGGTGGGCGATGATGAGGCCGGCCTTGCCTGAAGCAACGGCATCGGGTTTGATCATACCGAGAGTCAACTGAAGCACTGTGTCTCCAAAAGCGTGAAGGGTGAAGAGTGAAGAGTGAAGAGTGAAGGGGAAAGGCCCAGTGTGGTTCCTCTTCACCCTTCACTCTTTACGCTGTTTTCAGTTTCGCCTTGAGTAACGGCACGACATCCACCGGCCGCTTCATCACGGAAATCCCCGCTGCCTCGAACGCCGCCATCTTCTCGGCCGCGGTCCCCGCCGATCCAGAGATAATCGCGCCGGCATGCCCCATTCGCCGCCCCGGCGGCGCCGTCTGCCCGGCGATGAATCCAATGACCGGCTTCTTCACGATTTGCTTGACGAACTCCGCCGCCTTCTGCTCTTCGGTCCCGCCGATCTCGCCCATCATCACGATCGCGTCGGTGCCGGGGTCGTCGTTAAAGGCGCGCAGAGTATCGATGAAGTTGGTGCCAATGATGGGGTCGCCACCGATCCCGACGCAGGTGCTCTGCCCGATCCCGGCCCGGGTCAGCAGGTTGACGACCTCGTAGGTGAGAGTGCCGCTGCGGGACACCAGGCCGATCCGGCCCGGGGTGCAGATGTTTCCGGGAATGATGCCTACCTTGCACTGGCCCGGCGTGATGAGACCGGGGCAGTTAGGCCCCAGCAACCGGGCGCCCTTTTCCCGCACATACGGCATCACCCTGGTCATGTCCATGACCGGTACTCCCTCGGTGATGCACACAATGAACTTGATGCCGGCATCCGCCGCCTCGTAGATGGCGCCGGCCGCGAGAGCCGCGGGAACATAGATGACCGAGGTATTGGCGCCGGCTTCCTTCACCGCCTGGGCCATGGTGTTGAATACCGGCACGGTCCCTTCGAAGATCCGGCCGCCTTTTCCCGGTGTCACCCCGGCAACCACCCGGGTGCCGTAAGCGATCATCTGCTTCGCGTGAAAACTGCCATCCCTTCCGGTGATTCCCTGCACCACCAGCCGCGTCGCGTCGTCGATGAAGATGCTCACGCGGCCTCCTGGACCAGCTTCACCACTTCCCGCACCGCCTCGTCCATGTCGGAGAGCGCCTTCATCCCGATACCCTGGAGAATCTTGAACGCTTCGGCCTCGTTGGTCCCGGTGAGCCGGACCACGATCGGGACGTTCACCTTGAACTGCTTGAGGGCGGCACCGATACCGTTGGCCACGTCATCGGTGCGGGTAATGCCGCCAAAAATATTGAAGAGGATCGCCTTCACCGCGGTATCAGCGGTGATGATCTTGAGGGCGTTCACCACCTTCTCCGGATTGGAGCTGCCCCCGATATCCAGGAAGTTGGCCGGCTCGCCGCCATAGTACTTCACCAGGTCCATCGTGGCCATCGCCAGCCCGGCCCCGTTGACCACGCAGCCCACATTGCCATCCAGCTTGATGAAGGTCAGGCTGGCGCGCCGAGCGGCTACCTCGCTTGGCTCCTCGGCCGATTCGTCGCGCATCGCGGCCAGGTCGGGGCGGCGATCCAGCTCGTTGTCGTCAATCACCACCTTGGCGTCGAGCGCGACGACCTTTCCATCGGGCGTGGTCACCAGCGGGTTGATCTCGGTCAGCGACGCGCCGTTGGTGGTGAAGACCTGGTACAGCTGCTCCAGGATCTTTGCGGCGGCCCGGACCGGTGCGATATCGGAGTAAAGAGTGAACGCGAGGGTCTGGGCCTGGTGCGGCAACAATCCATAGCGTGGATCCACCGCGAGGCGGGTGATCTTCTCCGGCGTCCGGGCCGCCACCTCTTCGATATCGATCCCGCCCGCCGCGCTCACCATGACCACCGGCCGCTGGCTTTCCCGGTCCATGATGATACCGGCGTACGCTTCACTCGTGATGTCCGCCGCCGGCACCACGAGCACCTTCTGAACCGGGAGGCCCTTGATCTGCATGCCGAGGATTCGGGAAGCCACGTCCGCGGCTTCGGCGGGAGTCTTGGCCAGCTTCACGCCACCGGCCTTGCCCCGCCCGCCGGCGTGGACCTGCGCCTTGACCACGACAGTTCCCCCCAGCCGCTTCGCGATGGCCTCGACCTCGGATGGCGAGTTGGCCACGTCGCCATCCGGCATCGGGATGCCCGCCGCCCGGAAGAGATTCCGCCCCTGATATTCGTGCAAATTCACAGCACACCCCATCAAAAGAAGAAAACAAAGTAACTGGAAGTAAAAGCAAGTAACGGCAAGTAACGGCAAGTAAGTGCATGTAGCGTACGTCGCTTCAGTTACTTTCAATTACTTGCACTTACGTTCGTTTACTTTTTTGTCGGTGCGTACACGTTCGCGGTCCGGCCCCGGAGCAGTGCGACCAGGGTGAGCCCGCTCGCCTGGGCCAGCCGAATGGCAAGACCCGTGGGTCGTGACACCGCGGCCAGCAGCGCAACCCCTGCCACCGTCGCCTTCTGTACCATTTCGTAGCTGGCGCGGCTCGTCACCATGACGAATCCGTCGCCCGCTTTCCGGCCGGAACGGCGGAGCGCGCCAATCACCTTGTCCAGCGCGTTATGGCGGCCGACGTCCTCCCGGACGATTTCGAGCGTGCCATCCATCGTCACCCAGGCAGCGGCATGCAGTGAGCCGGTTTCCTGGTTCCAGCGCTGCAGCGCCGGCAGCGCGGCCTCGGCGCGCCAGAGCGCTTCCACCGGAATCACGGCAAGCGGAGTCACGCTCCGGGTTTCCCGCACGGCCTCCTGGATGGATTCGACGCCGCAGAGACCGCACCCGGTGCGACCCACCAGCCGGCGGCCCCGGTCGGCCACCCGCTCCGCCGCGTCGCCCGGAATGTCGAGGTGCAGCTCGATTCCCTGGGCGTGGCGCACCACATCCAACCGGGTGATCTCCCCCGGGTCGTTGACGATCTCTTCGGTCAGGGAGAGTCCGACGGCGAAGTCCTCGAGATCGGCGGGGGTGCCCATCATAACCAGGTGCGGCCTGCCATTGTAGATGAAGGCGATGGGCACTTCTTCCGCCACCACCGCTTCTCCAGCCTGGCTCGCATCGCCCTGCAATCTCAGCAGCGGCCGGGCTTGTACCGGCTCGGCGTAGCCCAGCCCGAAGAGTGGATGACCGGGGCTCAGCGCGGGCGGAAGCCCGTCTCGTTCATTCTGATTTTCCATGGGGGCCACCACCCCGGTTCTGCACGAAGCGCCAGCCGAAGCGCCCCTTGATGCAGAGATTGCCGCGGGTGATCGAATGATCCAGCGGGGACGTCACCCGCACGATCTCGTTCTCCTGCACGTGCAGCTGCAGAGTGCATCCAACCCCGCAGTAGGGGCAGATCGTGTCCACCACCTGTTGCCGCGCTTCGTCCCAGGTGCCCTGGTCGCGGTGGTCCCGCTCGGTCTTGAACATCAGGGCTCCGGTCGGGCACACCGCGATGCAATTCCCGCAGTAGACGCAGGCCGATTCGGGCAGCTTCACCGCGAACTCGGTCGAGATCCGGGCATCGAACCCGCGGCCCGCGACCGCGATCGCGAAGGTGTTCTGATAATCCGTACCGCACGCCTCCACGCACTTGTAGCACAGGATGCACTTGGAATAGTCCCGCACGTACAGGT
>JBDTTZ010000247.1:0-1960 GCA_040008015.1 Gemmatimonadota bacterium | reverse complement strand
GCGAGGAATCTCAAGCGAGAGTCCCGAGAGATCCTTAGAGAGTCACCCTTGAGATTCCTCGTTTCACTCGGAATGACACTCGGGTGGGGTATCGCCATCGCCGCCTGCCAGGCCTCGACCGCCCGCCCGACGTTCGGTCCGGTGACCGGCGCGCCAACCATCGTGGTACAGATGTCGCGGGCCCACGCGACAACCCTGCTCTCCGACCTGCTCAAGGCGGACAGTATCCCGGTGAACCGGGTCGAAACCCGGGATGGTTTCCTGGAGAGCCCCTGGTTCGACAGCGCGACCGGAACGCCGACCAGGCGGCGGCCCCTGGGCACTGACGAAGTCATGGTGCGCGCCTGGGTGGACCTGGAGAAGCCGCTGTACAGCCGGATCACGGTGGAGACCCTGTACCGGCAGATCATCGACCCGTCATTACCCGATCGGGAGCTGGACCGGCAACTGCCGCCCGAGCATCCCGTCGCGGCGCGAGTGCGCGCCGTGCTCGATTCCCTCGACAGGAAATATGGCGAGCCTGATCGACCTTGATGAGACGTATCTGCCCATCGGACAGATGCGCCAGATAACCAGTGTCTCGGAGTTCCACGGGCAGACCATCGTGTGCGAGATGGCGCTCGAGGATCACTGGGTCTATGCGATTCATTTCCCCGGCGACCCGATCATGCCCGGCTCCCTCATCCTCGAGGCGGCGGGACAGGTGACGGCCCTCTGGGCGTGGATGAACGGCCAGCGCGGCAAACCGAGGATGGTGAAAGCCAATGGCGAGTTCCGCGCCCCGGTTGGCCCCGATGCCGGGAAGCTGACCTTTCGAGCCACGATCAAGAAGAAGCAGCGGCTGAATTTCGGGACCGTGCGGGTGCTGATCGGCGACGTGGAGGTCGGCGTCGTGCACAATTGCATCGCCGTTGTTTAGTGACAAGTGACATGTGACAAGTGACAAGGAACCAGTGCCCCTTACGTGTCACCTGTCACTTGTTACTTGTCACTTTGGCTAAGAAGTAGAGTCCCAATCCGATGCCTGCGGCGGCCAGCATCTGCCAAATCTCGCGCAGCGGCCGTGTCGCAAGTAGACCTATGCAGATCAGCACACTCACCACCGCTACAATCTCTCCTGCTGGAACTCGAAATCGACCATCTGGCGCGCCGGCCCGCCGCCGGAGCACCGGGAGCGCGGCACAGGTGACCAGGTAGGTCATGATCCGGACCTCCACCGTGAACGTCGCGGCGGAGGCGAAACTGCTGAGCAGGGTGACGAGCCAAAGGCATCCCGAGCTGATCAGCAATCCCAGCCACGGGGTGCGATACCGGGGATGCACCAGCGCCAGCGGCGCCGGAAGCTGATGCTGTTCCGCCATCGCAAAGGGAAGCCGACCGGCGGCCAGCACAATGGTATGGGCCACGCCCACGATCGACAGCATCGCGCCGACCACCATGAAGGCGCCCGCCTTGCCGCCCAGGACGTGGCGCGCCGCATCCGCCAGGGGACGCGTCGAGCTGCCCAGCCCGGGTAGCGTTCCGACCGCCACGACCTGGACCCCGAAATAGACCAGTGTGACGATGCCGAGCCCGGTGAGCAGGGCAAAGGGAATGGCGCGGGATGGGTCCTTGATTTCGCCGCCCGGGATCGACAGAATCTCGAATCCGCTGAAGGCGTAAATCGCGAGCAGCACCGACGCGGTGTAGCCGGACGCCGAAGGCATGGTGAGCTGGCCCAGCCGCGAGACGTCCACGAAGAACAGCCCGACGACGATGAACGCCAGCAGCGGAATCAGCTTGGCCGCCGTCAGCACGTCGTTCAGCAGCGCGGCGCGGCGCACGCCGATCAGGTTGACCGTCGTCAGCAGCGCCACCAGGGCCGTCACGACGACCACCCGGCCCACCCCACTGGTGACCGCGGGAAAGAAATATCCGCTGTAATCGAGGAAGAGGTTGGTGACCGCCGCGAAGCCGAGCA
>JBDTTZ010000246.1:0-3944 GCA_040008015.1 Gemmatimonadota bacterium | reverse complement strand
GCGTGGAGTTCGTCCTCAGGAATGTGCGGCATGATCCTCATGGTCCTGCAATTCATCGCGGTCGTGGGCTTCCACCAGGCGGCGGCGCGCCCGGGCTAACGTAGTTCCTACTGCCCCGACCGCCAAACCGGTCTGTTGGGCGATTTCGGGATAACTGAGCCCGGAGTCCCAGAGCAGCAGTACCTCGCGGTCTCGCGGCGAGAGCTGATCGAGGGCCCGCTGCACCTTTTCCATCTGCTCATCGTGTTCGACCAGGTCGTCCGCCGACATTTCCCGCGTGGGCAGGATGACCGGATCGGACTTGAGCAGGGTGAGATGCCGCTTGCGCCGCACCGCCGCCCGGGCTTCGTCCCGCGCCAGGTTGGCCGCAACCGCAAAGACCCAGGCCCTCGGCTTTTCCGGCCGGTGGGCCATGGCCCGAACGAACACTTCCTGGGCCAGGTCCTGGGCCCGGTCAGCATCCCATACCTTGCGGTACAGGAAGCGCACGACCGCGCTATAGGTGGTCCGGTACAGGGCTTCGAGCTCGTCTTCCAAGCGGGGCTCTCCCAGGTTTGCTACCGACGGACTGTGACCGGTATTCGGCGGCCGGTGGCCATTCCGGCTGCCAAGCTACAAGACGTTCACCCCGAGGTCCGGTTGCACACCCGATGTCTATGAATAGTAAGACGGTAGGACGGTAAGACGGTAAGACGGTAAGTGCCGGCCGCCAACCCCGTCGTGGGGCGCCTCAACCCCATCCTGAAACAGCGTTATTGTACCGTCCTACCGTCCTGAAAAACGCACCCCGGGTGCAGCCCCTTTCCCTCGTGCGGCCACTCGCTGCAGAGATCCGGCTTGGCCGGTCGCTGGTCCTCACGGTACCGACCGTGGAGCGAGCAGGAGACTCCGTCCTCCCCGAGGTAGTCGCAAGCCGAGATCACCTCGGCCGAGATCGAAAAGGCTCCAGCGCGTTCCACTTTGCACAGATAAGGGGACTTCCGATAGTGCACCAGGCTCTCGAGCCGCTGGTTCCTCTCATTGCACATGATCTCGATCTCGAGATCGCGGCAGCAGGCGGCGCGCTGGGTATGATCGGATGTCTGGCACCCCGCTGACGCGCATGGGTTGTCCCCGTTCAGGACCGGGAGGGAGTGCCGGGGAAACGTCAGCTCGCGGTCGCCAACTTCGTGATCTGTCACCACCCGGAACCGATTCCCTCCCAGTTGCCGATCCTGCTCGGGGCGGCTCCAGGCTCGCAGCCTCGGGCGTTCGTAGCCGTACATCCGGCACTCCACCCGCTCGCCGTGGTCCTGGTAGAAGCGGCAGGGGACATGGATGATCCCGTCGACATACAGGTCCTCGCCGTCATCCCACAGCTCACCGAACTGGATCCGCTCCGTATGACCCAGCAGCCAGGTCGATTCATGATCCAGCGAGTCGCGGCCGTCCTCAAAACTGCCTACCCGGAGGGTGACGGGAAGCGACAGACATTGGGAGCCCATGGCTCGGCAGGGCGGGGGGATGGTCACTGGGGAGAACTAGCGTATTTTAGGGCACGCTGGTATACTTGTGAAACGATTCACAAGCACCGGCGCGGGAAAGCAAGCGGCGGAAATCCATGGGCAAAACTAATGTTTCGGGAGGCCTGACAGCAATGCGTGCGAAATTCTTTCTGGCGGGATTGGTCGTGGTTGCAGCGGCTTGTGGCAAGAAGGGTGGAGACGCGGCGGCGGATACCACGGCGATGGCACCGATGACTTCGGCTGAGACTCCGTCTGCGATGGGCACCGCGCACGACGTCAACATGGTTCTCGATGGCTCGACCTACAAGTTCGAGCCGGCAGCGCTGACCATCAAGTCGGGCGACGTGGTCCATTTTCATAACGTGAGTGGCGGACCTCACAACGTTTCGTTCTGGGCCGACAGCATCCCGGCCGGTGCCGCCGCGGCCTTGAATGCCGCGATGATGGATCAGACCGCTGCCCTGTCCGGGCCGCTCCTGGTCGAGCCGAACGCGACGTACACGATCAGCTTCGCCGGCGCGCCAGCCGGGGCGTACAAGATGTATTGCCTGCCCCACGTCGCGATGAACATGAAGGGCGTGATCACGGTCCAGTAAGCCGTAGGGTCGACCTCAGGTCGACCCACTTCAAAAAATCTAGCCCCCCGGCCAACGCCGGGGGGCTTAGGTTTCCCATCAGTCCGCAGGCTCGGGGCAACACTTCGCTGCGGGAATGGCTCTCCTGTCCGGCTAAACCCGCCGAAAGTCACGGTTTACCGGAGGCCCATTAGTTGCCTTTTTCAGAAATGATGACCTTGCATCGTTTTCCTGACCGGCTTGCCGGTTTGCCCCTGCTCTGTGGCCTGGTCCTCCTCCTGGGATCCAGGGGGGATTCGCGCGCCGTCGCTCCCGCCCGGGATGCCGCGGATGCGTTGGAGCGGGTGCGCTCCGCGCTCGCCCTGGAGCGCGCCGGTGATAGCGTCGCGGCGCGGGAGATTTTCCTTGGAGCGGTTCCCGATCTCCCGCCGATCGCGGACTGGCTCCGGCTGCGTGCCGCGACCCTGACCCGTGACAGCATGGGCCGGCGGGCGCTCTATGCCCAGATCCAGACGCCGATGGTCAGTGCCCAGGTCCCGAGGACGGAAGCCGCGATTCGAGAAGGCCTGGGGGACATCGACGGAGCCATCCAGGCCCGGCTTCTCCTCGGTGAATTCCAGGAGGCCGTGCGGATCCGGCTTCGCGTCGCGCCGGACGCCGCCGCCCGCAAGCCGGCACTTCGCGACGGCCTCACCCTGTTGAATGCGGCGACCGGGATTACGGTCGTCCGTCTCGTGGCGCTGCTGGCGCCATACGCCACGGAGCTGGCCCCCGAGGACCAGCTGCTCCTGGCCCGCCGAGCCGGAGCCGAGAAGTCGCCTTTGACGATTGAGCTGTTCTCCCGGGCGGCCACCAGTGGGGCGAGGCTCACCGAGCTCGACCGATTGTACTGGGGCCGCTCCCTGTTCGATCACGGGAAGTACCTCGCGTCGGCGGTCCAGTTCGAGCGCATTATTCACGCCCCGCTGGTCAACCAGGGTCGGTATGAGCGGGGGCGCGCCCTGGTCCGCGCCGGACGGGCATCCGAGGGGCGTCTGCTGCTGGAGCGATTGGTGGCGATGGCCCCCGGGGACAGCGCGTCCGGCGCCGCATCGTTGCTGCTGGGCGACTTGCGTCGTGATGCCGGCGATTACTCCGGTGCGCGACACCACTGGCTGAATGCCGCGCGGACCGCCCCGCCGGCATCCGGGGCACCCCGAGCTGGCTTCCTGGCCGCGTTGGTCTTATGGCAGCAGCAGGATTATCGCGGAGCAGCCGGTGAGTGGGACTCGCTGCGCAATGCGCATCCCCAGTCCGACGAAGGAATCGCGGCCGCATATTGGGAAGGCCGGGCCTGGAGCAAGCTGGGACAGTCCGCCCGGGCCCGGGAGCTCTGGGAAGGTGTCCTTCGGACCTCGTCCCTTTCCTATTATTCCGGTCTCGCGTTGGAGCAGCTGGGCCGGCCCCGCCCGGAGTTCGCCTCTCAATTCGACAGCGTGCCGCCGCTGCCCGACCTGGTGGCCGTCGGCGAGCGACTGTCGCTGCTTCAACAGGGAACTCTCAATCGCGAGGCGAGCCTCGAGCAGCAATGGATATTCACCCGGGCCGGGGAGTCTCCCGAGCGGGTGATTGCCGCCGGCCGCCTGCTGGCGGGGTCCGGGGCAACCTGGACTTCGACCCAGCTTGGATGGCGCGCGTGGCGCCGCACCGGGCCCGACGCCGGTTCCCTGCGGCTGATCTTTCCGCTGCGCTACACCGCACCGATGACGGGGGCCGCGCTGGAGGCTGGAGTGGATCCCGCTCTCGTGGCCGCGCTGGTCCGGCAGGAGTCGGTGTTCGATTCGGCAGCGCTCTCCCGGGCGGGCGCCCGGGGCTTGATGCAGCT
>JBDTTZ010000245.1:0-10693 GCA_040008015.1 Gemmatimonadota bacterium | reverse complement strand
AGTGTTCTCCATTGCGCTGGTCGTCGGCGGCAGCATCGTGATTCCCCATCTCCGGAGAGCGATGGCCAGACTGGAAGAATTGGACGGTTTATATTCTCCGCATGTCTCAGGACCGAATCCGTAATTTCTGCATTGTCGCTCACATAGATCACGGCAAATCCACCCTGGCGGACCGGCTGATCGAAGCCACCGGCGCGGTGGAGAAGCGCCTCATGCGCGAACAGCTGCTCGATACCATGGATCTCGAGCGGGAACGCGGGATCACCATCAAGCTCAATGCCGTGCGGATGGCCTACCAGGCCCGGAACGGCCGGGAATACGAGCTCAACCTCATCGACACCCCGGGACACGTTGATTTCACCTACGAGGTGTCGCGCTCCCTGGCCGCCTGCGAGGGCGCGCTCCTGGTGGTGGACGCCTCGCAGGGCATCCAGGCCCAGACCCTGAGCAACCTGTTCCTGGCGCTGGATGCCGGCCTCGAAATCATCCCCGTCCTCAACAAGATCGACCTGCCCGGCGCGGAGCCGGAGAAGCGGGAGCAGGAGATCCGCGATCTGATCGGCGCCCGGCCCGAGGAGATCCTCCACGTCTCCGCGAAGGAAGGCACCGGCGTGCCGGAGCTGCTCGAAGCCATCGTGGCCCGGGTTCCGCCGCCTCACGGCAAGGAAACCGCGCCACTGCGGGCCCTCATCTTCGATTCCTACTTCGACCGCTACCGGGGCGCGATTCCCAGCATCCGGGTCGTGGATGGCGTCATCCGTAAAGGCATGGAGATCGCCTTCGGAGCGCATCCGGACGACGTGTATGGCGTGGACGAAGTTGGCTACCTCCAGCTGGGCCAGCACCCCTCGGAACAGCTGGAGGCGGGAGAGGTCGGTTATTTCGTGGCCAACCTGAGGAGCGTCGGGGACAGCCGGGTCGGGGATACCGTGCTGGATGCGGCCGATCGGGCCTCGGAACTCCTCCCCGGATACCGCGACGTCAAGTCCATGGTGTTCGCCGGGATCTACCCGACCGACTCGGACCAGTACGAGACGCTGCGGGACGCGCTGGAGAAGCTGCGGCTCAACGATGCGAGCCTGCAATACGAGCCCGAGTCGTCCACCGCGCTGGGATTCGGGTTTCGCTGCGGATTCCTGGGGCTGCTCCACATGGAGATCGTCCAGGAACGGCTGGAGCGGGAGTTCGATCTCAACCTGATCACCACGGTCCCCACGGTGGAGTACCACGTGTACGCCACCGATGGCCGGATGCTGCTGATCGAGAATCCCTCCCTGCTGCCGGACCCGGCCAGCATCGATCGGATCGAAGAGCCCTTCGTGAAGGCCCGGATCATGGCTCCTTCGGAATACATCGGCGGGATCATGAAGCTGGGGCAGGACCGGCGCGGCGTCTACCTGGGAATGAAGTACCTCGACCAGCTCCGGGTGGAATTTGACTGGGAATTCCCCCTCGGCGAGATCGTCCTGGACTTCTATGACAAGCTGAAGAGCCTGAGCCGCGGCTATGCCTCGTTCGACTACGAGATGGGCGGGTTCATCGAGTCCGACCTGGTCAAGCTGGACATGCTGATCAACGGGGACCAGATCGACGCCTTCAGCGTCATCATTCATCGCGACAAGGCCTATGAGTGGGGGCGCAAGGTCGCCGAGAAGCTGAAGGAGCTGATTCCCCGGCAGCTGTTCCAGGTGGTGATCCAGGCCGCGATCGGCCAGAAGATCATCGCCCGGGAAACGGTGTCCGCGCTGCGCAAGGACGTGCTCGCCAAGTGCTACGGCGGCGACGTGACCCGCAAGCGCAAGCTCCTGGAGAAACAGAAAGAGGGAAAGAAGCGGATGAAGCAGGTGGGGTCGGTGGAGATTCCGCAGGAGGCCTTTCTCGCCGTCCTCCAGGTTGACTGACGACACGCTGGTCATCCAGACCGCTTTCCTGGGTGACGTGGTGCTGACGACGCCGCTCCTGTCGGTGCTGGCCGCCCGGCATGGACCGGTGGACGTGGTGACGACGCCGGCGGCGGCGCCGCTGCTCGCGACCCATCCCGCCGTGCGCCAGGTGATTCCCTTCGACAAGAACGGGCGGGACCGGGGCTGGCGGGGCGGGATGCGGGTGGCTCGCGAGCTTCGCGCTACGGGATACGCGCGGGCGTATCTCCCCCACCGGTCCTGGCGCTCGGGAGCGCTCGCGCTGCTGGCTCGAATCCCCAAGCGGGTCGGTTTCGCCGATGGGGCCCGGTTGTTTTACACCGATACCCGGTCGAGGCCCGCGAGCGGACACGAAGTCGAGCGGCTGCTCGCGCTGGCGGACCAGGGCGACAGGGGCTCGGCTCCCGGTGTGAGCCTGGCGCTCACCAAAGACGACTGGGCGGAAGCCGGGGCCTGGCTGACTGGGCATGGCGTGGGTCCCGGCTTCGTTGCACTGGCTCCGGGGTCGATCTGGGGCACCAAGCGCTGGGCATACTACCGCGAGCTGGTCGCCCGGCTGGACGGACCGGTGGTCGTGCTCGGAGGACCGGAGGACCGCGGGCTGGCTGAAGCGATCGTGCAGGCGGCGCCGGAGCGGGCGCGCAACGCGGCCGGCGAGCTTTCGCTCCGGGTCTCCGCAGCCGTGATCGGGCGGTCCCGTCTGCTGGTCACCAATGACTCGGCTCCACTTCACCTGGCGACCGCGGTGGGGACGCCGATCGTGGCGATCTTCGGCCCCACGGTACCGGCGTTCGGGTTCGGCCCCCGCGGAGCGCGCGACCTGGTCGTGGAACATCACAACCTGACCTGCCGCCCCTGCTCCGGGCATGGGCCGCAGCGCTGCCCACTGGGACATCACCGCTGCATGAAGGAGTTGACAGTGGACACCGTGCTGGCATCGATCAAGGCCATCGGATGAGAGGAGCGGCCCTTTGCGCTACATAGTCGGAATCGATATCGGCGGCACCAACCTGGTGATCGGCTGCGTCGCCGAGGATGGCTCGTCACTGGTGGCGCTCCGCTCCGAGCCCACCCGGGCGGAGGAGGGTTCCGAGACGGTGACCGGAAGGCTGGTCACCATGGCCAGGACTGCCATCACCGAATGCCAGCGTGCCGTTCCCGGCGCCGAAGTGATCGGGATCGGGGTAGGCGCACCAGGACCGCTGAATACCAGGACTGGCGTGGTGCTGCTGACGCCGAACCTGGGCTGGGTGAACCTCCCGCTCAGGGATCTCATCCAGAAGGGAGTCAACCTCCCGACCGCGCTGGACAACGACGCAAACTGCGCGGTGCTGGGCGAGTGGTGGCGGGGCGCGGCCCGGGGCAGTCGCACCGCCATCGGCATCACGATCGGCACCGGCATTGGCGGCGGCCTGGTGCTGGACGGCCGGCTCTATCATGGTCACTCCGATTCCGCCGGCGAGATCGGGCATACCACGATCGAGATCAACGGACGGCGCTGCAAGTGCGGGAACTACGGCTGCCTGGAGGCGTACGCCTCGGGTCCCGCCATCGCGCGGCGGGCCATCGAGGCCATCGAGTCGGGCTACGAAACATCGCTGCCCGGATATGTGGACGGGCGCCTGGACCTGATCACCGCGCAGACGGTGTACGACGCGGCGCACAACGGCGACGCCCTGGCCGATGAAGTCGTCAGCGACACCGCGAAGTTCCTCGGCGCCGGGCTCGCCAACCTGATCAACATCTTCAATCCCGAAGTGGTCGTGGTGTGCGGCGGAGTGACCGACGCCGGCGACAGCCTGTTCGTCCCGCTGCGACGTGAAGTGCACCGCCGCGCATTCAAGCCCGCCGTTGACGTGTGCCGGATCGTGCCGGGCGAGCTGCCGGGCACCGCCGGCGTGTATGGCGCGGCGCGAGCGTTCATCGAGCAGCATGCTCACCCGGCGTCCCGTCATACCGACGGGGGCGGGGCCTGAGCCTCGGGACCGGATGAAGAAAGTCGGCATCGTCGGCTCGATGGTCTGGGACCTCATCTACGGACGGGATCCCGCCGCCCCCCCGGTCGAGGAGTGGGGCGGGATCGCGTATGCGCTTTCCGGCCTCGACGCGGCGCTGGAGGACGACTGGCGCATCGTGCCGCTGATCAAGGTCGGGCGGGACCTCGCGGCAGAGTCGGCGCATTTTCTCCAGACCCTCACGCACCTGGTACCCGGCGGCCGTTGCATCGAGGTCCCGGTTCCCAACAATCGGGTGACGCTGCGCTACGAGTCAGCCGAGCGGCGCTGCGAACGGATGGAGGGCGGCGTGCCGGCCTGGACCTGGGCGGAGCTGGGTCCCATGGTGCGCGACCTCGATGCGCTGTACGTGAATTTCATTTCGGGATTCGAGATGGGACTGGGCACGGTGCAGGCGCTCCGCCACGGGTTCTCCGGGCCGATTTACGCCGACTTCCACAGTCTCTTCCTGGGGATGCAGCAGGATGGCATTCGCCGGCTGCAGACGTTACCCGATGCGCCGCTCTGGTTTGGCTGCTTCAACATGGTGCAATTGAATGAAGACGAGATGGGCCAGCTCTCCCCCGACCCGCTTTCGCTCTCCGCCGCTGCCCTGGGTGCGGGCGTGTCGCTGCTGACTGTGACCCTGGGTCCCCGCGGCGCCGCGTACGTGGCCGCTCCCGTCGCCGGCTCGGCCGCGGTGCGCAGCGCGCTGGTGCCGGCCCCGGCCGTCGAGGCGGTGGATCCGACCGGTTGCGGCGATGTGTTCGGAGCCTGCCTGTTTGCCAGGCTGCTGGCCGGGGATACTCTTGAAGACGCCATGACCCGAGCCAACACGATGGGCGCGAAAACCGCGGGGTACCGCGGTGCCACCGGTCTCAACCGCTTCCTCCAGGGCGAGCTGGTGAGCCGGTGACCCGCATCGTGGAGGTCCCGGCTCACCTGGATGACCGCAGCTTTGATCAGTTCGCCCAGGCTCTGGCGATCGAAAGCGAGTCCCAGGAGCGGGTGCTGGTGGACGCCCACGCCGCCCAATGGGGTTCCCCCTACGGCCTCATCGGGCTGCTGACTGCCGCCCAGGGGCTGATCCAGCTCCGGGGCGAGAAACCGCTGTTCGCGGTTCCGACCAGCGACGAGGTCCGCCGTTACTGGGCCCGGGCGGGATTCTTCAAGTATGGGGCCGACCTCTTCGAGATCCACGGCAAAGTGCCCAAGGTGCCGACCGATGAGTCGGATGTGCTGCTGGGCATCACCCAGGTGCGCGCGGCGGAAGACGTGCACGACGTGGTCGGCAAGATCCAGGAAGGCGCGCGCCGCATCCTGGCCGGCGAGCTCAAGCTGGAAGCCAAGGCGACCATGGGGTTTGCTATGGCGCTTTCAGAAGCTTGTCAGAATATTGTGGAACATGCCGGGACCAGCGGGTGGGCAGCGGTCCAGGCTTACACCTGGCGGCGGCGGCTCGGACGCCGGGTCGTGGTCATCGCGGTGAGCGATGGCGGAATCGGCTTCCGCCGATCCCTGGAAGGCGTGCAGGCCCGGCGTTACGGCGATCGCTGGGGCGATGGCGCCGCCCTCGAGTCCGCCCTGATCCAGGGTGTGAGCCGCTTCCGCGATCCCGGCCGCGGCCAGGGACTCGCCGGCATCAAGCGATACCTGGCGCGATGGGACGGCAAGATCTCCATCCGGAGCGGCACCGCGCGGCTGACCATCGTGCCAAGCTGGGACGACGACGTTCCCCTCAGCGAACACCTCCCCTATTTTCCCGGATCCCAGGTGCAGATCGTTATTCCCGCACAGAGCGAAACGCCACGATGATTCACACGATCCAGCTCGACCGCATCCTCCAGGGTGCGGTGGATACCCCGTATCGTGATCTCGTGACCCGCCCGACCGGCGCCGCGGTCCGGAGAAGCGTCGAGTCATCCATTTCCGAGGCGCACTGCGTGACCGCCCTCCTGGATTTCTCTTCCGTCGGCCTGCTCGATTTCAGCTGCGCCGATGAAGTGGTCGCCCAGCTGCTGCTCGGAGCCAGGAGCGGTGGGGGCCACGTCCTGCTGATGGGACTCTCGGAAGACCAGAGCGAAGCGATCGACCACGTCCTGCGCAACCGCAAGCTGGTGGTGGCGGTGCTTCCGCATCCCGGGGAGACGCCGTTCCTGCTCGGGGCCACCTCACCCGAGGCCAGGATTGCCTTCCGGTTCGTCCACGAAATGGGCCCCTGCAACGTGGCAGACCTCGCCCGGGAGATGAATTGGGACCCCTTCCTCTCGCTCAGCGCCCTCCAGGAACTGGCCGGACACCGGCTGGTGGGCGTGGACCGGGATTCCTACCGCCCCATCCCGCTGCGATGAGCCAGCGGAAAGTCGGGTTCTCCACGACGGCGGTGCACGGTGAGCCCCATCGCCGGGCGGACTGGTCGCCCGTGGTCCCGCCCCTGATGCAGAGCAGCACCTTCGTCAACCCGGTCGGATCCAGCGAAGAGGTGCTGTACACCCGGTACGGCAATAATCCGAACCAGGTGACCCTGGCCAGGAAGTACGCCCTGCTGGAAGGCGCGGAGGATGCGCTCTTTCTCTCCAGCGGCATGGGGGCGACGGCGCTGGCGCTGCTGGCCGTGCTTCGTCCCGGCGACCACCTGGTCTCCAGCGCCTGGATCTACGGCGGCACCCGCCGGCTCTTTGACGAGGAGTTCGGCCGCTTCGGCATCGAGGTGAGCTACGCCAACCCGGAGCAGCCGCGGCAGTGGCGGAAGGCGCTGCGCAAATCCACCCGGGCCATCTTTCTGGAAACTCCCACCAACCCGCTCATCCGCCTGGTGGACATCGCGCCGCTCGCTTCCCTGGCGCGGGAGGGAGGCTACGCCCTGCTGGTGGACTCCACCTTCGCCAGTCCCATTCACCTGCGTCCGCTGGAGCACGGCGCCGACGTAGTGATCAGCAGCGCAACCAAGTATCTCAACGGCCACACCGATGTTATCGCCGGTGCCGTGGCCGGGTCGAGCTCGTTTATCGAAGAAGTGACCCGGCTGATGCGGCTCTGGGGGCAGGCCATCGATCCCCACAGCGCCTGGCTGATCGACCGCGGACTCCGGACCCTGAGCATCCGGATGGAACGCCACTCCAAGAACGGCAAGGCCGTGGCCACCTGGGCGGAAAAGCAGTCGGGAATCACCAGGGTCACCTACCCCGGCCTCGCGTCGCATCCCGATCACAAGCTGGCGAACAAGCTGCTCGATGGTTTCGGCGGAATGGTGGGGCTGCAGATCAAGGGCGGGGTCGCGGCCACGGAACGCTTCCTCAAGAAGCTGCAAATCATCACCCACGCCCCGAGCCTGGCGGGCGTCGAGAGCCTGATCTCCGAGCCTCGGCTCACCTCCCACTCGCACCACTCCAGCGAGGAGCGGGCGAAGATGGGCATTCCCGACGGTTTCGTCCGGTTGAGCTGCGGGATCGAGGACGCGGACGACCTGATCGCCGACCTGGAGCAAGCACTGGGCTGAACTGCACCCTGTACCCTGCAGGTTGTTATCTTTTTATCGTGATCCAATTCTCCCACGTCTTCAAGTCGTTTCCCAAGGGTGGATTTGCGCTGAAAGACGCTTCCCTTCACGTCGCGAAGGGTGAGTTCCTCTTTCTGACCGGTCATTCCGGGGCGGGCAAGTCCACCATGCTGAAACTGATGTTCGCCGAACAGCGCCCCTCCTCCGGCGATGTGCGGGTTTCCGGTTTTGACATCGGGGAATTGTCCGCGTCGGAAATCCCCCGGCTCCGGCGGCGGCTGGGCATCGTGTTCCAGGATTTCCGGTTGCTGGAAGACCGGACCGCGGAAGAGAATGTTGCCTTTGCGCTCGAGGTCACCGGATCCCGGAGGGAGAGCATTCCCGGCCGGGTTCAGCGGGTCCTGACTCAGGTCGGGCTGGTCGGAAAGGCCTCGGCCTATCCCCGGGAGCTTTCCGGAGGGGAGCAGCAGCGGGTGGCGATCGCCCGGGCCCTGGTGAACGACCCGGCGATTATCCTGGCCGACGAGCCCACCGGTAACCTGGACGAGCGGGCCACCCGGGGCGTCTTTCAGCTGCTGCGGGACATCAACGCCGGGGGGACCTGCGTGGTCATGGCGACCCACGACCTCGACCTGGTCCGCCAGACGTCGTACCGCACCGTGGAGCTCCGGGACGGCAGCATCGTCTTCGACAGCGGGCTCGACGAATCCAACGGGGCGGAGCTCCCGTGAGGCTGGTTTCCCGCGAGGCGCTGCTCTCCTTCCGTCGCGCCCCTCTGTTGTCGGCGCTTTCCGTCACCACCATCGCGTTCTCCCTCTTCGTGGTCGGCCTGTTCGGGCTGGTTGCGCTGAACCTGCGAGCCGCGTTGCGCGGCGTGGAGGAGCGGGTCGAGGTGGTCGCGTTCCTCCTTCGGGGGACTCCGCCGGAAACCCTCGCGACCGCATCGGAAGACATCTCCGCCTTCCCCGAAGTGCAGAAGGTGGACTACGTCAGCGCCGAGCAGGCGCTGGCCCGCGCCCGCACCACGATGGTGGAGTTCCGTGACAGCTACCGGGACCTCCAGGTGAATCCGCTGCCGGCCTCGCTGGAAATCAGCCTGAAGGAGGGCTTCCGCGACGCCGAGCATGTCCGGGCGGTGGCGGACCGGCTCCAGGCCTACCAGTTCGTGGAGGACGTGCGCTATGGCCGCGACTGGATCGACCAGCTGGACAAGCTGCGCAACATTGCCGGCCTGGTGGTGATGACGATCGGGCTGGCCTTCGCCGTGGTGGCCGTCGTTATTATCGGCACCACCATCCGGATGACCGTGCTGCAGCGGGCCCGGGAAATCGCCATCATGCGTCTGGTCGGCGCCAGCGACTGGTTCGTGCGGGGACCCTTTCTGGTGGAGGGCGCACTCAAGGGATTCCTGGGCGGGGCGCTGGCCGTGCTGCTGAGCTACCTGGGCTACCTGCTGTTCCAGGGGAACCAGATCGGCAGCACGACAGGCCTGGTGTTCTTCCAGCCGGCGCACATCGTGCTCATCATGGTGTTCGGCACTTTGCTCGGCCTGGGTGCCAGCCTGGTGAGCGTCGGGCGGCACCTGCGCAATGTCTAGGGCGGTATGGCGGTATGGCGGTAAGGCGGTAAGAAACTGCCTTGCGTGTCTGGGATTCCTGCTGGTAGCCAGCCCTTCAATCGTTTGCGCTCAGAACAACGTCCCCCAGCAACTGCAAGAAAGCCGGCAGCGGATCGAACAGATCCGGCGGGAGCGGGAACAGCTCCAGGGGGAGCGAACCCGGTTGCAGGGGCAGGCCCATACCCTGGACCAGGAGCTCTCCAACATCGAGCGGCAGCGGGAAACCACCAACCGGATCGTCAACGAGCTGGAGTCCCAGATCGGCGGCCTCAACGTGCAGGTGGACCGGGGCAGCGCGGACCTGGCGCTGGCGGAGGACAACCTGGCCGAGAAACGCGCGGTTCTCTCCCGCCGGCTGGTGGACATTTACAAACGGGGACCGCTCTACGGATTCCAGGTGTTGCTCGCGGCGGAATCCTTCGGCGATCTGCTGAGCCGTTACAAGTACCTCTATCTCACCAGCCGGCAGGACCGTACGCTGCTGAACGAGGTGGAGAGCCTCCGCGACCGGGTACAGCGGCAGCGGCAGCAGGTCATGGAGATGCGAAGTGAGTTCAGCCGGCGGAGATCGGAGCGGGAGACCGAGCTCAAGAACTACGGCACCCTGGCCCACGAACGATCCCAGCGACTGCGGCAGGTCCAGGGCCGCACCCGGAGCACCGAGCAGCGGCTTGGCGACCTGGAGCGGGACGAAAACCGGCTGAACGACCTGCTCGCTACCCTGGAGCGAAACCGCCGGGCCGGAGAAGCCGGCGCTCCCACCGCGGGATCGCTCACCACCTCCGACATCGGCAAGCTCGACTGGCCGGTGGACGGCAATATCCTCTATCCGTTTGGCCGGGCTACCCTCCCGAGCGGCGGCGTCATTCGCCGTAACGGCATCGGCATCGCTTCGGCTCCCGGCACCCCGGTCAAGGCCGTCGAGTCGGGCACCGTCGAGTTTATTCAGCGGCTCAGCACCTACGGCCTGACTCTGGGCATCCAGCACGGCAATGGCTATCGCTCGCTGTACATGCACCTCGGGGAAACCCGGGTCGCCGTCGGGGCACCCGTGACCCGGGGACAGGTCATCGCGACGGTGGGCGAGGCCACCTCGGACGAAGGGTCCCATCTGTACTTCGAGATCAGGGGTGAGAATGGGATTGCGCTGGATCCGGCGGACTGGCTGAGGAGACGACGGTAGTTGGAAAAAGGTAACTGCAAGTAAGTGAAGGTAGCCGCAAGTAACTGCAAGCGGTATGGTTACTTTCTTTTACTTCCGATTACTTGCATTTACTTTCGGTTACTTCTTATGCGGCGACACTCTCTGCAGTACCGATACGCTCCTCCTTCTGGGCCTTCCCCCGCAACAACGCGGCTTCCACCAGGGCGAACAAATCCTCGGTCTGCAACGCGGAGGGGTGGGGGAACGACACGATGCCGGCCGAAAGCCGGGGCCGGTTCTCCGGAGTGAGATCGGCGAAGGGGTGGGCGGCGATGCGGTTGCGCACCCGGCCAACCGATCGGCGGGCGCCGTCCAGGTCGGTCTCGGGAAGAATCAGGGCAAACTCGTCGCCACCATAGCGGGAGACAAAATCCGGCGCCCGAAGTTCGCGCTGCAGGATGGAGCCCAGCTCGACCAGCACCCGGTCCCCGGTCACGGTGCCGAAGCGGTCGTTGA
>JBDTTZ010000244.1:0-13214 GCA_040008015.1 Gemmatimonadota bacterium | reverse complement strand
GCGATCAGGTCCTTCACCTGGTTGCCGTCCATCGTCTGTCCGTGGTGCTGGCCCACCTGGTAGACCAGCCGCATCTGGAGCGGAAGCACGGCGATGTTGGCCAGGCGGTCGGGCAGAATCTCGAGAGCGCCGGTCAGGATCGCCTGCTGCAGGATCAGCTTGTCGAGCGTGGCGTCATCGGGCAGCGGAGTCGTGGCGGTGGCCATCGGCGTGGTGGCAATCGCCGCGGCTTCATCACCGACAGCCTGGACCTGGGCGCCGGAGAGCCCCAGCGCCTGGCGCAGCTCGTCGAGAAACTTCTGCTCTCCCGGGTTCAGCGCTCCATCGGCGTGACAGACCGCCAGTGCGGTCTCGTAGGCCAGCCGGCGCGCCTCGTCGTCCGACAGGCGGGACGCGAGGGAGCTCAGCTGGACCTGGCCTGAGGCCACCTGCTCCGTCAACCGGCTCACGTCGGGCGCGCCGATGCGCTCGACCACGGCGTCGATGGTTGCCTTTTCCTTGTCCTGGGATTGCCCGTCGGCCCGGGCGGCGAGGAGCGCGATGGCGACGAGGGGGGCGCGGTCGGTAGTATTCATGCCCCGGAAGATAATTCATGGGGCACCGATGTGGCGTTACGGTGCTTGAAAGGTCCTATCTCGTGAATGGGAAACAGCTCCTCGCGGAACCCGCCCCCGCCCGTGATACCTCGCCTTGCGACCACGTCCTGGAGCAATGCATCCTACCCTCCGGCTGCACCACCCCATTCATCCGGAACCGAGCTATGCGATATCGCCATGCCTTAGCGACTGCGGTTTTCCTCGCGATTGCGCCCATGCTCCGGGCGCAACAGCTTCCCGCCGCTCCCGGGTCCCCCATCGATTCCGCCATTGCGCGGCGGATCTTCGACGAAGCCCGCGAGATCTCCGATCGCGATGCCGGTGCGCTCTGGGGCGTGCGACTGGCCGGTCCGATCATGGTGGTGGACCCGGTCCGCCGAAGCATCATCGCCAACCAGGCCGACTCCGCCGGAATCCTGGCGCCCAGCGGGTCCATGTGGACCGGTATGCTGCCGCCGGAGGTGCCGGTCGCGAACTATGCCGGGCGCTGGTCGGGGACACTGTGGACCATCGTGATGTGGCCCCTGCCGCCCGACCCGGAGCGGCGCGACCTGCTGCTCGCGCACGAGATGTGGCATCGCATCCAGCGCCAGCTGGGCCTGCCGGCCACGATGGCGACCAACGCGCACCTCGATGAGATGGACGGAAGGCTCTGGTTGCGGCTCGAAGGCCGGGCATTGCGGACTGCCCTCCTCGCCAGTGGCGCCGAGCGCCGCGAAGCAATGAGCGACGCGGTCCGCTTTCGCCATTGGAGGCAGCGCCTCTTTCCCGGCTCCGATTCCGGCGAGCGAGTGCTGGAACTGAATGAAGGCATGGCGAATTACACCGGCGTGCGGCTGGCCGGCGGCAGCGACCAGGACCAGGACCGCCGGGCGGCGGACATCCTGCTGCGGCTGGATACGCTGCAAACCTTGGGGCGCGGGTTCGCCTACACCACGGGGCCGGCCTATGGCCGGTTCCTCGACGAAGTGTCCCCGGGCTGGCCTCGGCAGGTGAGGTCGAACAGTGACCTGGCGGTGCAGCTCGCCAGCGCGATTCACCTCGACCTGGACGCGCTGGACAGTGCGGGGGTCATGAATGCGGCGGCGAAGTATGGATACCGGGAGATCGCGGAGCAGGAGACCCGGATCGCGGCAGCGCGGAACGCGCGCCTGGTGGGATTCCGCAAGCGCTACGTCGAAGGGCCCGTTCTCCAGCTCCCCATGTCGAACCTCCAGATCGAAATGGGTCCCAGTGCCCAGGAGAGCCTGGACACGCTGGGCGTCATCTATCCCGCGGCCAAGATCTCTTCTGACTGGGGGATTCTACGGGTGACCGGCGGCACGCTGCTGCGCTGGAACGTGGGAAAGATCATCGTGGTGGCCCCGGCAGACCCGACCGCTCGCCCGGTCACCGGCGATGGCTGGACCCTGGAGCTCAAGGAAGGATGGACGATTTCCGCGGGGGAACGGCAGGGAGACTGGGTGGTCCGGGCAAGGGCTCAGTAGGTTCGCTGAACAATCCCTTGGGCACGGCCGTTATCAACTCAGAGCCGCAGAGACTCCGAGACAGTCCAGTCGGAGTCACGCAAGAAGCGAGACTCATCAGAGAACAATACAGGGTTTCTCTGAGACTCTGCGTCTCTGAGTTGAAAAAGTCGGGAGCAAGGGTAGCTGACGGGAGCACCCTCACCCAATGCGTCGAGCTGTGATGACACCAGTCCCCGGAATCACCGTCTTCAGATCCTGGCCGGAGGTTACTGTGACGGTCGGCAGGGTGACGGCCCGCGGAGACGGTGTTCCTCCCCCCGTCCAATCGCCTTTGCCAAGGGTATAGAAGACCTCGTAGGAGCCGGCCGCCAGGCCCTGGACAACCACCGTGTCCCCGGCGACCGAACGAACCACCACCGCCGTCTTTCCTCCTCCTCCGAACGCCACCACTCGATCGCTCGGCACCGAGCTGGTCGCCTGCCACCGGACCATACCGGGCCGGATGGCGCGATAGAACTGGCGATAGACCCCGGTGTTGCCCGCCAGGAAGGACTGGCTACCCGCCGCAGTGTACAACGAGTAACAGGTGCGGCAACCAGTCCCTCCGAAGCCGTCCCGCTGCCAGAGCGAGATGTTGGCGAACTCGATCGCGTCGTACAGCTCGGTGATTGGCGCCCCGTGATGCTCGTCCATGCCGCTGGGGATGCCGGTCTGCCGGCTCAGATTGCCGATACTGGAGAGGTTGGATTGAGTCAGGGCCCCGTACATGTGAAAACTCAGCTCGCCGATGCAACCGTTGAGTCGGCCATCATTGACGAGAACCTCGGCAAACGACAACGCAGCGGTCACGGTGGAGTTGGTCGGGCCAGAAATCCTGGTCGGGACCCCGGCCTGGGTCAGCGCGAGACAGGTGGCTGCAGCGGCGTTGGCCAGTGAGGCGGTGGTGGCCCGCTGGCCGACGTCCGGCTCATTCAAGACAATCCATTCATCGGGAACCAGGCCCCTGGAATTGAGCGCGTTCAGCACCCGGGTCACTTCCAGTGGAGTTGCCGGCTGGCCCGAGCCCCGGACTGTGAAATGGAAATCGCTGCCCACCAGCTGCTTTAAGGGAAGCACCCAGTTGTTCACAAAGGTCATGGTGCCGACGCTATCCCAGCCAGTTTGCCCCGGGTTCCTGGAGTTGAACCGGGCCTCGATCCCGATCCCGTTGATGCCCAGGTCCTGGACGGCGTCATGGAGAATTCCATTCCGGACATTCGCCGGCAGGTCAGTCACCGCGCGACCGGCCCACGCCCGCCAGGTCTGGAAGGTCTGGGTGCTGTCCACCTGGATGGTCACGGAAGTCGTGGGCGGGGCTAGCACCTTTGGGCCGGTGTAATCCTGGCAACCCACGGCCAGGATAATGGAGATCAGGAGAGAGACAGCGGGCTGATGCATCGTGCGTTTTCCGAAGAGGGGAGCCATTGCTAGGGTACGCTAACCAGCGTCGGACCGTTGGGCACCCTTGCGACACACCGTTTTCAACTCAGAGGCAAAACAGCATAGCATATGCTGTTGAGTTTGAAAAAGGTAGCCTGAGGAGGAAGCTAGCGGGCCCGCTCACCCTCGATAGCTCGCCGTGCGAGAGTGAGGAGCCGCCAATACGGTGGCGGGTATCCCTGCACTCGGGTCACGCTATCCCCCGCCGCGCTCACTCGTGCTGCGAGCAGTCCCTGCCGCTTAGAGAAGGCGCTGTTCCGCAGCGCCGCGGCCGTGGACATGCCCTCTGGAATCGGTCCGATTCGCCCGAAACGGCCCAGGATCCAGCTGTAGGCCTTCGCCAACCGGGCCGGCGCCAGCTGGTACCAGGGATACGTGAGCCGATCCCCCTGCTCCGCCCCTTCCAGCATGGCGTCAATCACCGCGTTATCGATGTGATCCTGGCGCAGTGTCGCCGGGTTTCTCCATTCCGCCACCACGACCAGCTGGGGATCGTACTCCAGGTCGGACGGCTCCTGGGTCTCGAAGTGCCGCACACCGAACGAGCCGAGCCAGCGGCGCAGCCCGGGGCTGGAGATGGTAGACATCCCCATCCAGAGTGTCACCCCGGCATCGCGATACGCCGCCGACGCCACCTCGGAGCAGAACAGGTGCGACGGGTCACTGTAGTCCATGGTGAAGTCGTAGGGGATGTGCTCTCGGCGCGCGCGATCGAGCATCATGCTCGCGGCGCGATGGGGCAGCATCGGGTCGGCACGGAGCTGGGGCAGGTCGGCCCGGGGCCGCAGCACCAGGATCCGCAGCTTCTTGTCGGCCAGGTATTCGTCGGCGCTGGAGATGGCGACGCCGCGCTCGATGTGGGCTTCGATGGTCGAGGCGGCGTGCGTGGCGCTGTCAACGTACACCAGCGCGACGTGGGAGAAGTTGCCGGGAAAATCGTTGCCCCGGGCGATCAGCGCGGAAGTCGGATATCCACCCCGGGAGACCAGCATGTCACCGGAATGGATCTCCACTCCTTGTACCATGGCAGATGGAGTGACCGACGGCTCGTTCGTTCCCGGCAGCAGCGAAGGCACGCTGTCCGGGTGATGCAGCATGACTTCCTCGATCACTCCCCGGCTGCCATAGAGCGAGCGATAGAGCCGCTCGCGCACCTCATCGTTGCCGACATCCCAGTGCCGCGATTGCCGCTTGACCGCTTCGCGGATCCGGCCGGAGAGCAGGAAGTACTCCGGGGCAAACTGGGGACAGGCGGCGGCATAGGGGCCCAGATCGAAGAACCGGTGCTCGACCGAGCCCAGGAGCGGCGCATCAGCGGTGATGGAATCCACCAGCAGTCCTGCCACCGCGGTATCAAGTCCGGCCAGCTCGGCGGCAACGACGCCGCCCTCACTGCATCCGGTCTGCCGGAGATTCTGGTAACTCCCCTCGAGCGAGTCCCAGTAGCCATCCTGGTTCCAGCGGAAACCGGAGATACGAGTGGAGATTGGAACGGCGGGGTCGCTGCCGGGGATGGACAGAACGAGGAAGAGCACGACCAGGGTGGCCGCGACGATGAAAATCCTGGCTCGCATTGACCACCCTGACAGGTGTGAATCAGGCTTCGAACGACAGCAGGAACACCGACGAGTCGATATCGACCAGGTGGCGGACCCGCGCGTTTACCGTGATCCGGATCCGGTCGCCATGGCGCGACAGCCGGCGGAGCAGCTGCTGCAGGTGGCGCTGGTGCTTCTCCTGAAGATAGTCGATGTGCAGTGAGACCGAAGACGTGGACTGCTGCAGCACCCGCTCCAGCTGGCGGGCGGCCCGGGTGTAGAAACCCCGGTCCAGCGCTCCCCGGAGCCGGAGCGACAACTCGGTGGCGCGATTGCGCAGCTCACTCAGCTGCACTTCGAGCGCACCGTTTTCACGGTACCGGCGCAGCTTCTGCTCCAGGACCCGGGCATGACTCCGGACCTTCTCCCGCGACTTCTCGCCCGATTCCCTGAGGTGCCGCTCGATGTAGTCCCGCATCGCAAGCCCCACGACCCAGTCCTCGATCGCCTGGTGAATCAGCTTGGGACGGGTGAGCGGCAGCGAGCGAACGAACTGAGTCACTCGGCCAATGCCTCCGGGCAGAAGCCCGTGCACCAGGATCCGCCACAGGAGACCGACCGTCTCCCGCGGCGTGTAGCGGCTGGCCGAAGTCGGCGGCGTCAGGTACTTGAGCTTGTTGCGGATCCGGTTGGCGATCCCGGCGTCGGAGTACAGCCGCTGGTGCAGGACGCGGTAGCCGGAAAGCATTTCATCGTAGGTCATGCCCTTGGGCATCACGTTGGTGCCGAGCTTGGTGTTGTCCGCCTGATTGGCACCGGCGATCAGCCGGCCTGCCTTGGCCAGCCGCTCGTGCAGCGGCGTCTTGGGCGTCGCGGTGAGCAGGCCGATCATCGAGGCCTGGATGCCGGACTTGGTGATGAACTGGAACTGGCGCTCGAAGGTTTCGACCGTGTCGTTGTCGAACCCGATGATGAACCCGGCGAAGATATCGAGCCCCGCCTGGTACACCGTGCGGATCGAGGTGAGGATGTCCTGCCGGGTGTTCTGCAGCTTCTGCGCTTCCACCAGGCTGGCTTCGTCGGGCGATTCGATCCCGATGAACACCCACTCCATGCCGGCCAGCGGAAAGAGCTCGAGCAGCTCCTTGTCCTGCGCCAGGTTGAGCGAGGCTTCGGTGCCGAACCGGAAGTGGTAGTTCCGGTCGTCCTGGTACTCCTTCAGGTAGCGGAGCAGGTCCTTCGCGGTTCGCTTGTTGCCGATCAGGTTGTCATCCACGAAAAAGGCGTTGTGCACGCCCAGTTTGCGGAGCTCGTCCAGCTCGCGGCCGACCTGCTCCACCGGTTTGGTCCGGGGCACCCGGCCGAACATGACGATGATATCGCAGAATTCACAGCGAAAGGGACAGCCGCGGGAGAACTGCAGGCTGACGGCCTGGTAGCGATCGAGCTTCAGCAGGTCGAAGCGCGGCACCGGCGAGTCCGCCAGTGACACCGACCCGGTCTCCTGGTATAGCGCGCGTTGCTTCCCCTCCGGGTACTCCCGGCAGAATTCCTTCCAGATATACTCGGCCTCGCCGGCCACCACCGTGTCGGCGAGGTTGACATACTCCTCGGGACAGAGCGAGGCATAGCTGCCTCCCGCCACGACGAAATAACCGCTGTTCCGGTAGTACGCCAGCAGCTCCCGCTGCCGGCTGAACTGCACCCCCATCCCGCAAATACCGACGATATCCGCCTCAGGCGCCAGGGGAAGCGTTTCGACGTTCTCGTCACAGATGGTGACTTCCCAGTCCGGCGGGCAAAGCGCGGCGAGCGTAGCTAGTCCCAAAGGTGGATTGATTGTCTTGCGACCCCCTACCACCGTGTCCATGGCCCACTTGAAACTCCAGAAGCTTTCGGGAAAGCGCGGGTTGATCAGGAGGAGGCGCATACACCTTCAATTCTGTGAACAGCGAGGGGGAGAGCATAATCAGTCCACCATTCAACATTATCCTGACTTGGCCCCCGGAGGAAGTGATCCCCGTTCCAATACCACGCTGGGCGGCGCTGGATACCGCCAAACGGGGCTCAGTTCTCCCATCAACGGGGCCAGTCGTCACCGCAAGGGACAGCCGGATGCGCTAGACTGGCTGGCAATCCCTTTCCCGTCTGACCGCGGAGAATGGTTCCAACGCCGTTCTCGGTGTCCAGGCAAGTCCTTACTGGAGGATGTATGAAGGTACGAATGATCGGTCTTGGTTTGGCAGTCGTATTCGGGGCGGCTTGTGGTCAGAAGGGCCCCTCGATGGCGCCGGACACCCAGACGTTTACCCGCAACGTTGACGCTATGCCGTCACGCGTGGTTGAAGCCACCACCGCGGTGTTCGCGGAGCGCCAGATTGGTGTCGCGACCACTGACCAGACCAACGGAAAGGTGGAGAGCGTTCCGCTGGATCCCATGGCCGAGTGGGGCGGCATGTCCGCCGATCAGCGAGTCAATTGCAGCGCTGTGGCGGCCGCCGACCCGAATTCGCGGCTGGTGCTGACGATGCATGTCAAACGGGACGGTGACCGGAGCGTGCTGACGCTCGACGCCAAGCGCGACGGAGGCGAAAGCTGCGTCCTGCGGGGCCCCTTCATGACCGAGTTGATGGATGCGATCGTCGCGAAAGTAAACGCGAGCTGACGAATCGCCTGCATCGCCCTGAACCGGCGGCGCGGACGACCCAGGATAGGAAAGCGCGACACCGGGCGATCCGGTATCGCGCTTTGCTGTGTCTGCGCTTTTTCGTCCTCACACTCACAACGTCGTCATCAGCACCGGCGCGTGATCGCTGGTGCCGACGTCAGCCTGCACCACGCAACTTTGAACCCGCGCGAAGATCCCGGATGACGCCAGCAGGTAGTCCAGCCGCCAGCCGATATTCCGGGCGCGCATGTCGCGCCATGGCGCCCACCAGGTGAACAGGCCGGAGTTATCGGGGTCCATCGCCCGCCCCACGTCGGTCAGCCCGGTCTCGAGCAGCTTCTCGAACAGGGCACGCTCCTCCGGCAGTTGTCCCACCTTCCGGGGCCCCCGCTCCCGCGGATGCACATCCATCTCGGCGCGCGCGACGTTCACGTCGCCACACAGCAGCAGCTCCTTGCCGTCGGCGCGGAGCTGATGCGCCCACTCAATCAGCCGGGAGAAAAAGTTGAGCTTGGCCGGATAGTCCTTGCCGCCATTGGGAACATACATCGACGCAACGACGAGGTCGCCCACCTCCGCCGTCACGACCCGGGATTCGAAATCGAATGGAGGATGGCTGTACCCCGGAACGGCGGGAAACGTCTCCTTGCGGAGCTGCAGCGATACGCCTGAATAACCCTTGCAGCAATGCCAGAACGCATGATAGTCCTGGGGCTGGACCACCTCAGGAACCTGCGTCAGTTCTGCCTTCAGCTCCTGGAGGCAGACGACGTCCGGCCGCTCGCGATCCAGCCACTCCTGGACCTGTGAAGCGCGGGCCCGGATCCCGTTGACATTCCAGGTCGCGATCTTCACGAGATCCCCACCCGCAACCCGGTCACGCTAAGGATCGCGCCGTTGGGCCCACTCCGTCGCGGGGTTGAGCCACGCGGACCGAGGCTGGAAAAAGGTGCCATGCCCGAGGCCCAGGCTCATCGGTAGCTCCCGAGTTTCAGACCCCGGGGCTCGGCGGGCGAACATGGGGGCGCAGGAAACACCGAGTGAGTCACTGGTTTCATACAGCGACAACAGGCGACCGGTGACGTGAAGGTCGGCCCGCTCGAAGGCCCAGGGTCCGCACGCTCCCATGAACACGAAGGAGATGGCAGGATTTTTCAGCCGAGCCGAGGCCAGAATCGCGATCCAGCCACCCTTGGAGAAGCCGATGACGGTGATGGCCTGTGGCGGCACGCCCAGCCGGAGAAGACTGTCCACCTGTTGGGCGACGTGCGTAGCAAAGGAATCCGAGTCGGTCCTGGCCGGGCGCTGATCGCTCAGGACGACGAAGCCCGCCTGGCGCAGGCTATCGAGAATGGCGTCGTACTCATAGACGCCGTAGGCGGGATCGGTGGGACGGCGGATCCCCTGCTCTTCGACAATTTTCGCGTGGATATAGATGACGTATCTTGGCCCGGCCTGCCCCAGTGCCGACGTGGCCACCGTGCCAGCCAACAGGAGCAAGAGCAATGTGGCGCGACGCATCGAATACCCCTACCCCTCCCGTTCCACGATGTACTGCTCGATGCGTCCGTCCGGCCGGAGCATCATGGTGAGATCCATGGTCACCGTGCCGGCGTGGATCCGGAAGCCGAGGATGCGGAGGCCGCCTCGCAGCGAGCTGCCGGTGGAAATGAACCCGGTCGGTGCGCCCAGCGGCCCCAGGCTCGCCGTATAATCCGCCAGCACCTGGCCGGTGAAGAACGCGTCGGCGTTGGGTGTGAGGAGATTACGGTCAACCGTGCCGGCCGCCAGGCCGTCGTAGACCCGGCGCGCCAACTGGCTCGCGGCCTGGTCCATAGTATCGGCCTGCGCGAAGATGATTCCCGCAATGCGCGAAGCAATCTGCCCGGACGAACCGGCGCCTCCGGGGTAAATATTGGTGAAGACCACGATCGCGGCCTTGTCATCAGGGTAGACCTGGTTGGTCGTGGTGTAGCCGGAGACCGCACCACCGTGCGAGAGCCGCCGCCGCCCGGCGGACATGGCCACGTTGATGCCCATCCCGTACCCCGTGGTGATTCCATTCGCGAGCACGATGGTCGTCTGCTGCGCCCGGTACGATGCCGGCTTGAGAATCGCCTGGTTGATCACGCCGAGGTCCCAGGTCGCCAGGTCGTGGGCGGTCATCGCCAGCTGTCCCGCGGCGAAAAGCCAGTGCAGTCCTTCCTTCGGCGCATCGCGCAACGGTCCGACACCGTTGCGCAGGTAGCCGCCGGCGTCGCTGGACCCCAGCGGGCCGGCGTCGAAGTCGGCGACCGAGGTCATGCCCAGCCTGGTGAAGATCCGCTGCCGGAGAAAGTCCATGAAGGGCATGCCCGCCACGCGCTCGACGATGGCGCCCGCGATCACGTAGTTGGTGTTGCTGTACTGCCACTGGGTGCCGGGATCGAAGTCGAGTGCCTGTTTGGCCCAGCGCTGCATGATGGCATCGGCGGTCGTCGGCCCCTGCATGGCGGTGAAGACGTAGTCCTGCGGCCAGTAGTCCTGGTAGCCCGACGTCATCGAGAGCAGCTGGCGTATCGTCACTTCCCCGGCCCGGGTCAGTGTGGGAAACCAGCGGGAGACCTTGTCATCGAGGGAGAGCTTGCCTTCCTCGGCCAGCAGGAGAATCGCCGTCGCGGTGAACTGCTTGCTCACCGAGCCGATGGCGTAGCGCATCGCCGGCATCGCCGGCGCCCCGGTGCGGCCCTCGCCATAGGCGTGCTCGTACACGACCGCCCCGCCCCGCACGACGGCCACCGACGCGCTCGGCGCCCCGGTACCGGCGAGCACCGCGACCGCGGCGCTGTCAATGCGGGCGCGTTCCGCCGGGGTGAGCTGCTGGGCGGCGGCGGGCGCCGCCAGCAGCGTGAGCATTACCAATCGGGCGATCAGTCGTGCGAAGACGCGGTCACTGATCATGCGTGGTCTCCTGATGCTGAAGTGGGACGCGGGGTCATTGACTTGGTGAACCTAGGGATGCTTACGGTTGGCAGACGAGCCACATTTCCACGTCGAGCTTGGTACCCTTGGTGGCAACACCGAAGACATGCAGAGAGTCGGCGCCGCCCCGCAGCGTCGTGCGGGTCGCTATTCCAGGCTCGCCATATTGGGGGTCTTTGGCTCGAATGACGTACAACGGTGGTGTCCCGGTCTGCCCTATCCGGATCCCGACCGACAGGTCGAAGGTTCCGACGCTGTCGCCGCTCATGAGCGAGTCGGCGTCGAAGTTCACCGACGTCACCGCGATGGTGGCGAGGTCGTCCGGAAAGATGACCGCGAACGAGTGCATGCGGTGAGGATAGCTATAATCCGCCAGACCGCACTTGGTCGAGATTCCCGACGCGGTATAGATGCCGTTGTAGGCGGCATTGGGGTCCTTGGTGATCTTCACCATTACGCTGGTAGGCCGAAGCATGGTGCTGTCGGCCCGTTGCGCCTCCGCGGGAAGCATTAGACCGGTCAGGGCGATTACGGCAAGCGTAACGGTTCCGAGAATCGATTGTGCCATACCACCTCCTTCTCCTTAAGGATGGTTGTACCAGCCGTGGTCATGCCGTGCCGGCTCGCGGCTTGTGCTCCCGCAACCGGGCGGGCCACTCCCACATACCGTTCGTAACCTCCGGGGCGAGCCGCTGCCCCACCTGGCGGGCGACCATAATCAGCTGGCCGCGGTGATGGCCTTCATGGCTGTGAAGTACGTCAAAACGTGGCCCATGTCCAGAGCCAGATTGCGCCAGACGTAACCGACGTCCCCTCGCCGCGCAAGCCGCGCAGCTCTCCCGTTCCGGAGCCGGGGGCTTCTCATCCCAGCTCTTGATGGCGAAGCGGGCATTCGCACTCTGCTTCATTTTGGACCCTGTCGAGTGTCAGAAAACGAATCCCAATAGGTGCTTCCAGAACGGCGACAAAGGCGCCTCCGAGCTACTCACACCCAATGATGTAGTCCACCTTGGTATCCCCCGTTCCGGTGGTACCGCTGGCGCAGCCCTGGCTGATGGCCGCGGTCTGACCCATGCCGTTGTTGTAATAGTAGGTCCCGCCTCGTGACTGGGCCGCCTTCGCGATGGCGAAGAGATTCCCTGCCGGCATCGGATTGCCCTCCAGGCCGAAATTGCCCGTGGGCCCGTCAAGCCACCAGCGGCCTGGCAGGACGGACCCCAGCAACGACTTGATATACAGGGCCTCCGCCATGTTGATCTGCCGACCATTGATGAACACTCCCGTGTTACCGGCCGAAGCGGATGGCGCCAGCGGGCCATAGTTGTGCCCCGGCCGAAGCACGCCGAACGCTTCACGGCCCATCACTCCCCACAGTCCACTCGCCGGGTCATACCAAAAGTTCCCACCCAGGGGCCGGGTGCCGTAGATGCGGAGGAACTCCGCGCGCTGCTCGGCGGTCAGGGCTTTGCCATTGATGACAGTTTGCGCCCGGTCAGACTGTGCCTCCGCCTGGTGGCTTACGGTGGCAAGGATCGCCAGAATCAGCAGAGTCCGTGACATTTCATACCTCCGGCAAACGTGGGTGAAGACCGAGCACTACTGCATGTATGCGTCGAGATGAATCTTGCCGGTCGCGAAATTCACGGTCCCATAGGCCCAGATCTGTCGCGTGTTGACCCACGCATAGTCCGGGGCCGGGGTGCCGAGACATACGTTCTCATAGAGGTCGGCGATCGGCTCAGCCGCGCGCGGCACGGCCACGCCATCGGCGGATAAAGCGATCCGCTGGCCGTCCTCAGTCTCAATAATCGCACGTATATCAAGGTCAACACGACCGTCGGCGCGCATCCGGGCGTAATCGACGCCGCGCACGCTCCCCGCCAGCCGGCCGCTGGCTCGGCCTTCGAACGCGACATCGATACGAATCCCCTGGGGCGGGATCGGTACCGTGCCCGTGAGTACCGCGTCCAGGGTCACACCGTAATCCGTCATACCGGTCACATCGAGATCGTACTCGTAGATCTTCTCGCCCTTCATTGAGAACCTCGCTTGGTTGGCAGTGTGATGGTGCAGGCTGACGGTTTCTCAGTGGCTCCCGTCGCTCTGACTGTTAGGCGCGCCCGTTGTGGAAGTTTGGACGACCTCGCAACTGCAGCAGCAGGTGGACGGGAAGCTCACGCCCAATGAACCCGACCCCGCCAGCCCACTACGGTGGAAGTTGCAGAGGACGTTCGGCCAGCAGACGGACGCTGGTTGCAGCACCCAGCAGCAGGAGCGTGCCGCCCGCAAACCAGGTGAGGACCCGCGCGGTAACCTGGTGCCACAGTACTCGATCCTCGGCCAGCCTGCTAGTATCCCTTGCCAGCCATATGAAACTATAGCAATATACGACCATGGAATCCGCCTTCGCCGTTATCGCCGAACCGCACCGCCGCGCCATTCTGAGCATGCTTTCCTCTTCCGATCGCTCGGTGGGCGAGCTGATGCAGCAGCTTCGCCTGCC
>JBDTTZ010000243.1:0-2504 GCA_040008015.1 Gemmatimonadota bacterium | reverse complement strand
CCGCACTCGCCCAGCTCGCAGCCGTGCTTGGTGCCGGTCAGGTTCAGGTCTTCCCGCAATACCTCCAGCAGCGTCTTGTGCGCGGCGAAGAAGAGCGCGTGCGGCTCGCCGTTGACGACAAAGTGCCCCTCGATCTTGCGGGCCGCCGGCGTGAGAGGAACCAGGGGTGAGGAGGTCATAGCGGCTTCAATTTGGCAAGGACATCGTCGACGACATCAGTGGGCACTCTCCCCATGATCGTGGCGTCGCGGACCTTCCAGTCCGCGCTGCGCAGGTGATCCGCCAGGACCACGCCGCGAACCGGCAAACCCTCGGGCAGGGCAACTTCAAAGGGATAGCCCTTGGCCCGCGGCGCGATCGCGCACATGAGCGCGAGGCCCGACTTTCCATTGTAGCGCTGTGGCGAAACCACCAGCGCCGGAGTTCGCTGCGAGCCACCATCCGGCCGCGCGATGGTGATAAGCACCAGGTCCCCGCGATCCGGAGCTACCACGACTCGGCACCCTGCGGGGGACCCCAGTCGGTCTCGCTATGCTGGTTCTCCGCCGTGATTCCCTCGACCAGCTCATCCAGCCGATACTCACGGGGCACGGGGGTAATCATCAATCTCCCGTTTTCGACCAGGATTTCCATACTATCACCCTCGACCAGGCCAAGGTCTGACAGCATGGTCCGCGGGATCCTTACCGCTAAACTGTTGCCCCATTTCGAAATACGTGCTTGCATCCGAAAGCCTATGATGTATATACATTGAATATACGACAGAATGGCGCTGGGCACCAACATCGAGCGGCGGTCCGCCCGATCTGACCACCTTAGCGCGTGGGAAACATTGACTTACCAACGCCGTACCAGTGATAATGCCTTCAATGCGGAACCGGCTTGCCCTCCCGACCCGACTGCTTGGTCTTCTCTCCATCCTGCTCTTTGCCGGGATGGGAGTCGGTTTCTCCATGCTCGACGCGGTCCGCTTTCACGGCCGCGGTAACGAGTCGAGCGGCCGCGACCATTACGATCCCGCCGGCGGCTGCCGAGACCACGCGGAGAACTGCGTCCTTCTCTTCTCCGGCGCGACTGATCGCGCCGCGCCGTTCGTCCCGACCGAGACCCGGCTTCCGCAGACTGTAACAACGCTGGAGCCACGCTCCGGCGATCCGGCGGTTTCCCACGCGGTACTCCTCGCCCCTTCCTCCCGAGCTCCACCCTCGCTCCTCGTCTGAATTGACCGGCCCTTTAGCGGCCGAGTCGCCTGCTGTGCAGTTTCGCGCTCCGCCATACCGGCGGCGCAACAGCGATGGCATCTGCGAGGAGACTTCAGTGAAACTCAGAATCTGGCTGGCGGGCTGCCTCCTGGCGGCTATTGCGGCACCCGGCATGGCTCAGGTGCCGGTGACCAACCCCGACTCGACAATGGCCGAGTTGAAACGATTGGAAGCCCGGATCGATTCGCTCGAGGCAGCGGCCGCGGCGCCCGTGCAGTCGGCGGCCCCGGCACGCACCAGCGGTGCCTACATGAATATCGGATTTGACGGACTCTCGGATTTCGGCTGGTCCTCGGAGCCCGATGTCCAGGCTCTGCAGGGTGGGGACCACGACCCTCATGTGCGCGGCTTCACAATTCCCAACGCCGAGATCTCGCTCGACGGTGCCGTAGACCCGTACTTCAGAGGGTTCGCCAATATCGTCTACAAGTTGGATCCGAACGCCGAGACCGGCGTTGAATTAGAAGAGGTATACCTGCTGACGACCTCACTTCCGGCAAATCTCCAGGTCAAGGCTGGGCAGTTTTTTGCCGAGTTTGGCCGCCAGAATGCACAGCACCCTCACGCGTGGTCTTACGTGGACCAACCGCTGGTCCTCACCCGGATGTTCGGGCCCGATGGATTGCGCAGCCAGGGAATGCGACTTTCATGGCTCCCGCCTATTTCGTTCTATACCGAGGCGATGGTCACCGTCATGAACAGCGCGGGTGGCACCGCGTTCAGTTTTCGCTCCGATGAGTCCTCCGAGATTCATGGCGGGCAGCCAATGACGCGAGCGGTGGACGGGCTCAATGACCTGCTGATTGTGCCTCGCATTACTTCGTCGGTGGAGCTCACCAGTACGCAAACGCTGTTGTTCGGCGCCTCCGCGGCATTCGGTCCGAACAATTCCGGGCCTGACTCCAGGACGCGCATTTATGGGGCCGATCTCTACTGGAAGTGGAAATCAGCCACGGCAATGCAGGGGTTCCCGTTTGTCTCCTTTCAAACCGAAGGGATCATCCGTCAGTATGACGCCGCACAACGGGCGTCGATCGAGGATCCTTCGGTCAACCTCCCGGCCGAGCAACTCAAGGACTGGGGGGCGTATGCCCAACTGTTGTGGGGGGTCAAACCCCGCTGGGTCCTGGGTCTCCGTGGTGACGTCGCCGACGGGGACAGCGCTGCCTTCGACACCGCGCTGCGCTCTCGCCGTTACCGGCTGTCCCCCAACGTGACCTTCTATCCCAGTGAATTCTCGAA
>JBDTTZ010000242.1:0-2047 GCA_040008015.1 Gemmatimonadota bacterium | reverse complement strand
GCCTGGCACCGGGTTGACGTGGAGGTAGGGTGACTCACATCCGCATCAAGGTGTTCCTGGACCAGTGACCGCGCGACCGGGCGGGAGATATCCGACCAGCATCTCGCCCGTCACATCGCTGACCCGGATGCCGCTGTCGGTTCGCCGCCCGTTGATCCAGGTGATCCGCAGCAATCCTCTCATTCCCTTTCCTTCCGCGACCGCCAGCAGGCGCCGGGCCGGAGCCAGGCTCTGCTCGTCCGGCGTCTTCAAGCTGTCTATCACCCTGCCCAGGTCGAATTCGAGGACCGGCTCTCCCCGCCGGAGCACGCGCAGCCTGGAAGCCAGGCTGTCCAGCCTGATTGAAAGGGTATCGCCCTCGATGATGACCGGCATCGTGTCCCGGGAGAGGGGGAAGGCATAATCGTATCCCCGGATCTCGAGCGGTCCTCCTTCACCGGGGGAGAATGAGAAATGCCCGGCGACCTCGTAGGTCGGTGTGTAATCAAGATCCAGCGAATCGAGGATCGCGCCGGCGATGGAGTCCCGGTTCATGTTGGTGACCTCGGGCAGGTCCGCCAGCCCGGGCACCTTGTCTCCCAGGGCTTCCTGAATGGCTCCCCTGGCCTGGTGACTGAGCAAAAATCGCAATGCCGAGCTGACTTCCACCTGGGCCGTGGTCGAAACCTGCGCACTGTCGGCGCGGGGGGCCAGCAGGCTCCGGATCCGCCGGGCCTGGCTGCCGATGGACAGGTTGGTCGCGCTGGTCGGGCCGTACAGGGTTACCAGTAGAAGAATCGCCAGTGAAACCGGAATGATGTGGATCCCGGCATTGCGCCGGATGGTAAACCAGAGCGCGATCCCCAGCAGCCAGACCCCGAGGAGAAAACCGAGGACCCGCATTTCAGTCAGGCCGTAGGGATCAATCCGCTTCCACAGCGCGAGCAGGAACATCACGGCGGCGGGGATGAGCCCGAAGAAAAGGCAGCGGGAGAAGGTGCGAATCCACCCTTCGCCCTCGCGGTCGCGCAGCGGAGCGACCAGGAGGAACGCCAGGAGTCCCACCACTGCCACGCTTGCCACCAGGTAGCCGATCCAGCCACTGGGCCAATCCCCAGTCATTCCGATTTTCACCAGGTATGCGGTCAGCAGCACCAGGTAGATGGCGACCAGTGGAGTCAGGATGTACTGGGAGAGAACCTTGAGTGGCCTGGGATAGTCGGACTCGGCGGAGAGGGAAGGGAGATCCTCCGGCACGTCGCCCAGGAAGATCCAGGTGTTGACCACGAAGGCCATCACCACCCAGAGGCGGGGATAGGTCTCACCCGGCACCTCCACGCCAAACAGTTTGTCCAGTGCCGCCAGGGCAATCACCAGGCCCAGGAACAGGACCCCGGAAAACAGCACGGCGCGCAGTAAGGCCTCGAACAGCCGGCGATTGTATTGCCAGAAGGCGTCGCGCTGGAAAATGCCGACAAAGGGAAGGAAGGCGACCAGGAGATGGAGCGATATGCTCAGCTGGAAATAGCGAATTACCTGGTACTCCTCCTGGGGCCCGTTCCACACCTGGTAAAAGCCGGCCAGGAGCAGCACGCCCGTGGCGAGGAGGACGGTCTTCCGGACACCGGTCCACCGGCGCTGTTCGGCGAAGAGCGTCAGTGCCGTCAGCAGGGGAAGGCCCAGGGCGGCGACCATCATGAGCCTTGCCCAGAAGTCCTGGTTGGGTCCGTGCACCGTGTAGAGCGCGGCGAACGCGGCCACGCCGCCGGCGGCCAGCACCCAGGGGAAGCGGAGCAGGACCTCGCGGGTTTTGCCTGCCAGTGCTGCAATCGAGGGAAAGCGCATGATCTCGGTTAGTGTGAGTGTCGGAAGATGGTTGCCGCACCCGGGCCTTGCAACTGCACACCTCCGAGTCGCAGAACTCGCCGAGGTTGCCGCTGAGGAATTCAAGAAGAAAAAGCGGTATTATTGTGCGGTCTCCGCGTACTCCGCCTTCTCGGAAGGAGGAACCCAGAATCTCTCGCGCATTCGTCAACGAAGACTCCGGCGGCCCCGACCCGAAGCACCG
>JBDTTZ010000241.1:0-2783 GCA_040008015.1 Gemmatimonadota bacterium | reverse complement strand
GTCCCCGGCGTCTTGAGTGCCTGCTCCAGCAGGTCCAGCGCCTCATCCAGCCGGTGGGCGCGAATCAGGACCTCCACGGCAAATGCTCTCACCAGTGGCCCGGCCAGCCCATCGCTGGATACCGGGACTCGCTCGAGCGCCTCGTGGATATGTCGAACGGCGTCGTCGTTCCGTCCCAGGAATACTTCCGGGAGCGCCAGGGAAGTCTCCAGCGGGACCTGTTCCGCCTGCTTTCTGTTCTCCGAGCGAACTCGAATCCTCCCCTCCAGCATTCGCCGGGTGGAATCCGCCACCGCCCGCACCTGGCCGGTCTCCCCGACCGCGTCCAGATACGCCATGCGGAGGAGGTAATAGTTCAGGCTGTCTCCGCCGAAGCTTGCCAGTGACGCCTTCCGGATGGTCTCCGGCAATGACCGGCCCAGGACCCGCGGCAAGAGAGTCGGCGTGACCGTCGGAGTGCCGGTGAATGCGAGGCCGGCCGGCACCAGCGTCACCGCATCCCGGACTGCCTGGGCGGCGCTGGCGGTATCGCCGGCAAGGATTCGACACAGAGCCAGCAGCCGGTGATACGCGGAGACGTCCGGAGCCATGGCGATGGCTTGCGAGAGGTTCTTATCCGCCTCCGGGTAGCGGCGCATGAGACAAAATGTCTCCCCCATCGTGCCGATATTGCTGAGGTTGCGCGGATCCAGCGCGATCGCGCTCTCCAGGTCCCGCACCGCATCGTCCCAGCGGCTCAATCGCCGCTCGATGAAGGCGATCGCGGCCACCACCTCTGCATCGTTGGGCTTGTCGGCTCTCACCTGGCGGAATTCCTCCAGGGCCCGCTGGTAATCCCGTTTGGCGTAGTAGTAGTAGTACCCGCTGGTGAACCGGACATCGGGCGAATTGGGCGCCAGTGCGGTGGCCCGGTCCAGCGCCGTCTCCGCCTCCGCCACCGCGTCGGTTTGGGCATGGAGCCAGGAGAGATACAGGTGTGCGCGGGCCTTCGCGGCCCAGGCACTGACAAACGTCGAATCGATATCCGTCGCCTTGCGGTACATCGCGACCGCCTGGAGCAGGTCGTCCCGGGAATACTCCCGTGATCCATAGCTCACACCGCGGAGGTAATAGTCGTACGCTTCGGTGTTCTGGGTCGGGCGGGCGGCGAGTATGGCCTGCTCGGGCTCGAGCAGGGTGACATTCAGCTTCTGGGTCACCTGGGTTGCGATGTCGGTCTGGACCTGGAAGACATCGGCCAGCACCGCGTCGAAGGTTCCGGCCCACACATGGCTCTGGTCTCCCACCCGGATCAGCTGGGGTGTCACCCGCACCCGGCTCGGCCCGGTGGCCGGTTTCTCCCAACGCACCGTGCCTTCCAGGATGTAGTTCGCTCCCAGTTCCTCGCCGATCTGAGCAATCGACTTGGTGGTGTTTTTGTATTGAATCGCGCTGGTGCGGCCAATGACCCGGAGCCCCTGGAGGCCCGCGAGACGTGCCGTCAGCTCCTCGGTGATGCCATCCGCGAAATACTGATCCTCGGCGGCGCCCAGGTTCTCGAACGGAAGCACGACGAGTACCGGGGTTGTCACCGCCGCGGCCCGGGTGCCCGATCCCTTCATCCGCCCCAGTCCGAAGACCGCCACCAGCAGCGCGAGGACGCCGAGGCCGAGGCCGTATGCCAGCCATCGCGGTTTCCTCGCTGGCGCCGGCGGGGCATGGATCGCGGTGCTGGTACCAGTGGCTCCCGACGCGGCGGACGGAGCCAGCGCCTCGACGAACGCGGCGACCGTGGGGAAGCGGTCGGCCGGGGCACGGGCCAAGGCCCGGGTGATCGCGTCCTCGACGGAGGGGGGAATGTCGCGCACCGCGCGGAGCGAAGGGACCGGCTCGGTGAAGCGCCGGGCCAGAATCGCCTGCGCGTTGGGGCCGGTGTAGGGCGGTTCGCCGGCCAGCATCTCGTAGAGCACGCAGCCCAGGCTGTAGGTGTCGCTCCGCCCGTCGATCTCGCTCGCCGTCGCCTGCTCGGGGCTCATGTAGGCCGCGGTGCCCAGGCTCATCCCGGTTTCGGTCAGGTTCTCACCGCCCGCCGCTGCGACCGCCCGGGCAATGCCAAAATCGGTCACCACCGCCTGGCCGACATCCAGCATGATGTTTTCGGGCTTGATGTCGCGGTGCACCACGCCGCGTCCGTGGGCATAGGCCAGCGCGGTTCCTACTTCGCGGGTAATCGCGAGCGCGTCGGCCAGCGGCAACTGCTTCTCCCGCCGGATCCGGTCACGCAGCGATTCGCCCTCGACATAGGGCATGACATAGTAGAGAATGTCGGCCGGTTGGCCGGACGGCCGGGCGGCAGACTCGCTGGAGTCCTCTCCTGGCCGACTGGCCGACATTCCGACCTGCCCACTGTCATACAGCGACAGGATATGGGGATGATGCAGGCCGGCGGCGATCTGGATTTCGCGAAGGAAGCGTTCGGGCCCGATCGACGCCGCCAACTCCGGTCGCAGGACCTTGATGGCAACGTGCCGGTTGTGCTTGATGTCGTGGGCGAGGTAGACCGTGGCCATCCCGCCCCGGCCCAGTTCGCGCTCAACGGTGTACCGGCCTGCCAGGGCGGATGTAAGGAGGGCAACCGTATCGCGCACGTGAACCCGGGTGGGAGGACGGCTAACGATACGGGGGGAAGGGACTGCAGGTAAGGGGCGGTGTTACTGCCGTCCGGCCGTCCGGCCGCCCTGCCGCCCTAGAGTGCGAACGCCGGGAGTCGAACCCGGACCCCTTGCGGGACAGGATCCTAAGTC
>JBDTTZ010000240.1:0-1751 GCA_040008015.1 Gemmatimonadota bacterium | reverse complement strand
GGCGGCGCCCTTATCCGCGGGCTCGACCTGCTCCTTTCCCAGGAGACCGGGCTGCCCATCCACGTGGACGAAGATCCGCTGACCTGCGTGGTGCGCGGTGCTGGTCGCATCCTGGACGATTTCGAGAAGTACCGCAGCGTTCTGGTTACCTGACCATGGGGTTCGCGTCCGACCGGGCGACCCACCGCCGTGATACCCTGAGTTTCGTCATCTGCGTCGGCCTCTCGGTGACGGCGCTTTTCGTCCCCCCCCGCTGGGGTGAGTCGGTCACCAGCGCTATCCGGGAGACCGTCCTTCAGCCGGTTCTCTGGCTGCAGCAATCGGCGGAACGGGGTCGCACCAGCCAGTCGCGCTTTCTTGCCGTCATGGCCCAGCGGGATTCGGCCGTGCTCGCCGCCCGCTCGCTCAATGTCCTGACCTCCGAAAACCAGCAGTTGCGCGCCCTGTTGGGCCTGGGACGGCGGCTCGGCACGTCGTACATCGCCGCCGAGGTCCTGCACCAACCGCTCCCCACCGACGGCCGCACCATCCTGCTGAGCGCGGGGTCGCGAGACGGGGTGCGACCCTACGCCCCGGTACTTTCAGCCGATGGCCTGGTGGGCGTGGTGCAGACCGTGGAGCCCAACTGGAGCATCGCGATGACGTGGGCCCATTCGGATTTTCGGGCCGGCGCCTTTACCGAGGACGGCGCCGTATTCGGTATCGTGGCGCCGGCCAATGCGGCGAGTCCTTCGGAGACCGTGCTCGAGTTGAGGGGTGTGCCCTACCGGGATTCCATTGTGCCGGGTACCCGGGTCGTGGCGTCGGGACTGGGCGGGGTGTTTCCCCAGGGCATACCGATCGGCACCGTCATGGGGGTGCTACGGGAAGAGCGGGGCTGGGAACGGACCTACCTCCTCAGGCCCGCCTCCCACCCGATGAGTATCTCCCACGTCATCATCCTGATCGCCCGGGCTGACAGTTCCGCCGGCAAGGCCTTTCGCCGGGACAGCAGTTTGCCATGAGCGCTGCGAGCGTCGCGCGGACCCGGCTGCTGCTGGTCATGGTGTTTCTGCTGGTGCTTCATTTCTATGTTCGCCCCCGCCTTTTCGATTACAAGTTCGCGCCGGATTTTCTATTGGTGGCCCTTCTTGTGTATGCTATCCGGAGCCGCCCCGGAGATGCCGCGATCGCGGGGTTCCTGGTGGGACTGGTGTCCGACTCACTGGTGCCGGCCCGCTTCGGCGCCGGTGCCCTGGCCCATACCGTCGTCGCCTATCTGACCGCGTGGGGCCGCGCGGTGTTCTTCGCGGACAACCTGATCGTGAATGCGGCGGTATTTGCCGGCGGCCTCTGGGTGCGCGACCTCATCGTGGTGGTGGCGAGCGGCGGTGGTGGTGGGGGCCTGCTGACGACGCTGGGGGTTTGGGCTCCGCTCCGCGCCCTCACGACCGCCCTCGCCGGGATCCTGGTGCTGGTGGTGTTCCGCGACTGGCTGGACATCAGGTTGGAAGAATGAACGAATTCCATCCCGCCCGGCTTTCGGGGAGGGCGGATGCCGCCCGCTGGATCCTGGTGCTGCTGTTCGGCGTCCTGCTGCTGGCATTCTTCCGCACTCAGATCGTCCAGCATGAACGTTTCCAGCTTCGGGCCCAGGGGAACCGGTTGCGGGCAGTCCCGCTGACCGCGCCGCGGGGCGCGATCCTGGACCGGAACGGGCGGGTCATCGCCGAGAACGTTCCCGGTTACTCGGTCAAGCTGTTCGCCTCCTC
>JBDTTZ010000239.1:0-21873 GCA_040008015.1 Gemmatimonadota bacterium | reverse complement strand
CCAGGATCTTGAGCAGCGCGTTCCACGCTTCCCGGGTGAGCATGTGGGCTTCGTCCACGATATACACCTTGTGATGCCCGGGCTGGGACGCGGCGTACATGGCCCGTTCCCTGAGCTCGCGGGCATCGTCCACTCCCCGGTTGCTCGCGGCGTCGATTTCCACCACGTCGAGATTGGCCGAGCCGTTCCAGATCCGCTCGCAGTTGCCGCACTCGCCGCAGGGTTCACCGGCGGGGTCCATCTGGTCCTTGCGCTCGCAATTCAGCGCCATCGCCAGGATCCGGGCCGCGGTCGTCTTCCCTACGCCGCGCGGACCGGTCAGCAGATAGCCGTGACCCACCCGGTGCCGGGCGATGGCACCGCGAAGAACGTTGGCGACGTGGTCCTGGACGAGTAGGTCGGAAAAGCGCTTGGGACGGTACTTGCGGGCGAGTGCGATGGCCATTCTTAAAGATAGGCGGTAAGGCGGTAAGGCGGTAAGGCGGTAGGAACCTCGGTTCAGGGCCTGAACTCGACAGTAACCTGGATTCCGACCCGCGCGATGACCTCGGCCGCTACTGGCACTCCGCCAATGCGGCCGGGCGCGTATCGGCACCCTTCAACCATTCGCTTCAAATCGAAGATCGCATCCTGGTTACTCGTTTCCAGTACCGCGATGCTTCCGGGCACGACCCGTCCGTCCGGCCCCACTGTTACCCGTGCCCGGAGATTCCCCGATTCCCGCTCCGCTCGCGCCGTGGCTGCGGCCCGGGCCTCGTTCCGGTCCCGGTAGACCATCGGAGGCTCTGGGGGCGTGGGGGCATGATCCGATCTGCACTCGACAACCCGGGGGCGTTCCTCAAGAGCAGGGTCGTCGACACCGGCCAGTTCCGGCATCGCGATAGCCCCGATTTCCATCGCCTGCAGCGTGTCCGGCGAAGCCGGCCGTGACGGTGCGAGGTGGGCTCCGGCGGAAGCGAACATGATCGCCTGGGCCAGCAGGGCCGGTCTCGGGGAGGGCAGGTCGCGGGTCTCATAGCGACAACCGGAGAGGATCCGGCGCGCCCCGCTCCGCAGCGCCCCAGGGGAAATACCGGCGGTATTCAGGACGATGACACTCGTGGTGTCCGGGCGGCCGTTCGATTCGAGGTGGTAGGCGATGTGCCCGCTCCCTCTCAAGTCGCCGATCGGGACCTTCGGGCGCTCGCACCGGCTGGGCGAGATGAGGACTTGAGCTGGAAGGGAGACGGCAAGCAGGCAAAACCCGCGAAGGCGATTGCAACCCGCAGCGCCCGCATCGGTTCCCCCGGAAAGGAGTATCTCCTCGATCGCCCGATCGGAGCTCGAACTCAGGAGACGATACTCCAGGGGAAGGAAATGTCCATACCCCGATGCAAAAAAGCGCCCGCAGGAGCGACGCTTGCAGCGAAAGTGCCCCAGGCACCCCGAAGCAACACTGGACAGGGCGGGTCGCAGACCCGCCCCTGGACGCTGCTACCGGCTCGTATTCGGATTGGAAGGAAAGGGAAGGAACTTGTCGCCTTGGCGACAAACTGCCGAGCCGCGGCTTCAGCCGCGAAAAAGAAAGTGCCCCAGGCACCCCGAAGCAACACTGGACATCGCTTAGCGCTGCTACCGGCGAGGTCCTGACGCGGTTCGCGCGCCAGCGCCCTTCGGACCTGGGGCATCGGAAAACTAACCTCGGTGATGGAGAGGGGCTAGACCGCGTACTTGAGGACGGCGACCAGGTGGCAGGCGCTTCCGGTCATGACAAACAGGTGCCATACGAAGTGGCCATAGCGCAACCGCTGGGCAGCGTAGAACACCACGCCTCCCGTGTACGCCAGCCCGCCGGCGGCGAGCCAGAACAGGCCCCACGCCGGCAGCGACCGCCAGAGCGGCAACGCGGCCGCCACGATCAGCCAGCCCATGGCCAGGTACAGGCCGGTGGACAGCCGCGGATACTTGAAACGGCCGCTCGATTTCACCAGCACGCCCACCAGCGCCAGGGCCCACACCAGGCCGAAAAGGGTCCAGCCCCAGGGTCCCCGCAGGACGCCGAGGGTGAAGGGCGTGTAGGTCCCCGCGATCAGGAGGTAGATCGAGGAGTGGTCAAGGATCCTGAGGCCGCGGCTGGCACGGGTATGGGCCAGCGCGTGGTAGAGCGTCGAGCTCAGGTACAGGAGTGCCAGAGTCGTGGCGAAGATGGCAGCGCCGATGATGGCGGCCGCCCCGTGCCGGGACGCTGCCAGCACCAGGAAGGGGAGCGCGATCAGCGCGGCGAGAAAAGCGACGCCATGGCTCACGCTGTTGGCGATCTGCTCGCCGGGGGATTGGGGCCGATGCCGGTCGGCGGGCGCTTGAGACAAACCAGTCTCTCCTGACCAGGTCCGTAGGTCGGTTCCGACGTCAAACTGCTCCGAAATATCACTCAAAAGCCGGAAATTTGTAATCCACAAACCGGAGCCACCCGGCCTCGTAAAGGCCGCTTGAGGCTTTCTTGACTCCCCGGAATGAGGTTGGCGTACCTCTTTCGGAGTGTTCCATGGCCGAGGCTCACGCGACCCGAAGTTCCCGCAGAATCCTGACCGGGCTGTTCCTGGTAACCTGTTTCGCCGGTTGCACCAGTTGGCACACCGAGACTGGAGCGCCGGCCGAGATGGTCGCCGCCCACCCCGGCTCCCAAATCCGGGTCACCCTGGCCGACGGCCAGCGACAATATGTCCGTCAGCCGCGCATCGAAAACGACACTCTGCGAGGTCTCGTCCAGAACAACGCCGGGGCGATTCAGCCACGCGCCATCCCGCTCGACAGTGTCAAGAGCATTGCCATCTCCCGATTCAACGCGGGGAAGACGGTGCTGGTCGCCGTTGGCCTGGGAGCGACCATCGCGGTCATTGCGGCCCTCCCGGGCAAGAGCAAACCGAAGCCGGTACCGACCGGCGGCGGGGAAATCGTTTCCTGCCCCCTGGTGTACAGCTGGGATGGCACCCAATGGCACCTGGATTCCGGCACCTTCGGCGGCGCCATCATGCCGGCGCTGGCCCGAACCGACGTGGACAACCTGGAGTACGCGACGGCAGCGGACGGGAAGGTGCGACTCCGGATCGCCAATGAGCTCAACGAGACCGACCATGTTGACGCCATCTCCCTGATCGCGGTCGATCACGATCCCGACGTCACCATTGCTCCAGCCTCGGATGGAACCCTGCACACCCTGGGCACACTGGTTCAGCCCTCGGTGGCCACGGATGACCGGGGAATCAACGTGCTTCCTCAGGTCCTGCGGGTTGACGGCTGGAACTGGGAGTCCGCGCTCCGCCAGCGGGACACCTCCCGGCTGGCGGACACTCGAGATGGTATCGAGCTCACCTTCCCGCGACCTCACCTCGCCAATCACGCGAAACTGGTTGTGGACGGAAATAACACGCCGTGGGCCGCATCCATGATGGTGGCGCTGATCGGGGCTCATGGGCGTGAAGCCCAGGCCTGGTACGATTCCCTTGCCGCCTCTCCCGCCCTGGCCCGGGCTACCGGTACCCGGCTGGCCAGCGAGGCGTTCCTCGATGTTGAGCTCAAGCGAGACGGCCGCTGGGTGCACCAGGATTTCATCTGGGAAGCAGGCCCGGAAATCTCCAAGCGCCAGGTGCTGGTGGTCGACCTGACCGGAATCAGCGGCGACTCGGTCCAGCTTCGGCTCGAATCGGCCCCCATGCTCTGGCTCCTCGACCAGGTCGCCATCGACTACTCGGAGGAGCGTACGATGGTGGTGCATGAACTCCAGGCCGATCGGGCCGTGACCGGCGACGGCGTCGACATTCGCCCCCTTCTCCGATCCATCGACCATTCCTCGTACGACCTCGAAACCGGTGACGGCGCCGACCTGTCCTTCATGGTGCCTCCGGTTCCCGCGGGGCAGATCCGGTCCTACCTGCTCAAGTCAACCGGCTGGTACCGGGTGCACGCGCCGGATACCGGGGAGCGCGACCAAGCCCTTCTGGCCCGGGTCTTCCACGAGCCACTCGGGGTGTCCCGCGCGGTGGTAGCGCGGTTCAACGATGCGCTGTCGGCCTTCAACCAATCCTCGCAGGACGATGATCTCTCACCCAGTCAACTACGGAGTCGGCCATGATGCGCCTTCATACTCGCGGGCTTCGCCAGATTCTGGCCCTGCTCCTGTTCGTCGTATACCTCCCGTCGTGCGTCGGGTACAAGGTCCAGTCGGGCACCCCGGCCGCGGTTCTCGCGGGGCGGAACATTCGGCTGGTGCGGGTTACCCTGGTGGACGGGCACAAGGTGTGGCTGCAACAGCCCACGATCAGCAACGATTCCCTGATCGGGAAGCTGTACGGTTCCCGACATGCCGAGCTGCGCGCGATCCCCACAGACAGTGTCAAGGCGATCGCGGTGCCTCACACCAATGTCGCGGCCACCTTCGCGCTGGTGGGCGTCGCGGCATTGGCCACCCTGACGATCGTCGCCGCCAGTATGGACCCGATAATTGGCGCCGGCGCCAGCTCCTGTCCCCAGGTGTACAGCTGGAATGGCCATGGGTGGCGGCTGGATTCGGGAACCTTCGGCGGCGCCATCGCCCCGGCATTTGCCCGGACCGATGTAGACAACCTCACCTATGCCGTTCCCGAGGGCGAGCGGCTGCGTCTTCGCCTGGCCAACGCGCTGGACGAGACCGACTACGTGGACGGGCTTTCGGTGCTCGCGGTCGATCACGGCCCCGGTGTGACCGTCGCGCCATCGGCGGATGGCACCATTCACACGCTCGGAACATTGCTGCCACCGACGGAAGCGTTTGACGACCGCGGCCGCGATGTGCTGCAACAGATTCTTACCACCGACGATTGGAGCTGGGAATCTGCGCTGTATCAGCGCGACACCTCGCTGGTCAGTGAAATCCGGGATGACATTGACTTGACCTTTCCCCGGCCGACCGGAGCACGCACGGCGCGGCTGGTCATCGAAGGACACAACTCCGCCTGGGCAGGCTCCATGATGCAGGACTTCGTTGCGGCTCATGGGCGGAGCACCCAGGCATGGTATGACTCGCTTGCAGAAAATCCTCTGCTGGCGCGGCAAACCGGAGCGAACCTGGCGCGGGAGGGATTTCTCGACGTCCAGCTCCGGAAGTCCGGCATGTGGGTTCACCAGGATTATGCCTGGGAAGCCGGGCCGGAAATCTCCAAGAAGCAGGTGATTTCCCTCGACCTCACCGGAGTCACCGAGGACTCCATTCAGGTCCGGCTCGAGTCGGCTCCCATGTTCTGGCTGATAGACCAGGTCGCCATTGATTATTCGCAGGAATCGCCCATTCAGGTGCACGAGCTCACGGCGAGCCGCGCCGTCAGTGACCAGGGCGAGGATGTCAGCGGCCTCCTCAACGCCCGGGATCATTCCTACTACGTCATGGAGCGCGGGGATGGCGCCGAGCTGTCGTTCACGGTGCCGCCGGTGCCGGCGGGCCTCACCCGAAGCTATCTGCTACGGTCCACCGGCTGGTATCGAATCCATACGGCCGAGACGGATCCGGCCGACCTGGCCACCCTCGCCCAGGTAAGCGATGACCGGCACGGCGCTTCGCGGCTCGAGGTCGCCCGATTCAACCGCGCGCTGGCCACGCTGAGCCAGGAGAAGCCATGACCTCCGAGATCTGGATTACTGGAATCGGCGTCGTAAGCGCCGCCGGCGTTGGCATCGATCCACTGCGGACACTGCTGCTCGAAGCCGGTTCGGCAGTGCGCCACGATGCCTCGCTGGGATTCGGAATGGGTAGGGTAGAACAGTTCCAACCGGTCCATGCCGCGCGACGGCTCGACCGGAGTGCCCAATTGTTTCTCACCGCGGCCGAAGCGGCCTGGGCGGACAGCGGCCTCAACGAAGACGCTCTCGACCCCAGGCGCTGCGCGCTCATCGAGGGATCGTCGCTGGGGCCGATGAGCGATGCCCTGGCCGAGCATCGCCGGGTCCTGGAGTCCCCGGGAAGGGCGGTCAAGCCGTCCAGGCTGATCCGCTTCATGACCGGCGCAGGTGGTGCGGTGATGGCGCAGACGCACCGGCTGCGCGGTCCGGTGCTCCATCTTTCGGCCGCAAGCGTCTCGGCGATGTGCGCGATCGGAGAGGCCTGCGACCGGATCCGGTCCGGCGCCATGGACCTGGTCATCGCGGGCGGCGCCGAGTGCCCGCTCGACCCTGAGGTCCTGCGGAGCTTTCAGGCGGCGGGAATCCTGGCGGAGGCCGGCGATGAATGCCGACCCTTCGATGAGCGGCGCTCGGGAACCGTGCTGGGCGAGGGTGCGGGCGTGCTGATCCTGGAAGCCGCAAACCATGCCGAGCGGCGTGGTGCCCGGGCCCGTGCCAGGCTCGGCGGCTTTGGGCTGGCCTGCGAGAATTTCTCCCTGACCGGTCCTGATCCCTCTGGAGCTGGCGTCGCTGATGCCGCGGCGCAGGCCATGGAGGGAGCTACGGCGTCCGAAATCGGCTGGATCAAGACCCATGGTACCGGAACCATAATCAACGACGCCGCAGAGTGTGCCGGCCTCGCCACGCTGTTTGGCGATCGCCTGCCGGCCATGCCGCTGACATCGCTCAAGGCTGCGCTGGGCCACTGTCTCGGAGCCAGCGGAGCGGTCGAGACCGTGGCTACCGTGCTCTGCCTGGAGGCAGGCATCGTGCCCGCGACCGTGGGAACCCGGGAGCCGGATCGCACCCTTCCGCCCTGCACCGTGGCGACGTCGATCAGGCAGAGCCGGGGGAAAAAGGTGTTGCTACTGGCAGAGAGTTTCGGCGGCCGGTGCGTAGGAATGGTGATGAGTGCGTGAGGCTACTGAGTCCGGGTATGAGTCTCAGAGCTGCTCGAAAGGGAGATTCAGCAGCGGGTACTGCCGCCAGTCCTTGTAGTCGAAGTGCCACCACTCCTCCGGATTCGCGGAAAAGCCCTGGGCTTCCATCGCGGTCCGGAGCAGCGCCCGGAACCAGCGCTGCCGGGTGGTTCCACCGGGATAGTTGGGGAAGGAACGGCGGGTCGCCTCGTCATAGGTCCCCGGCATTTCGACCGGCCGGCCGGTGGAGAGGTCGTAGAGCGTCAGGTCCACCGCCGAGCCGCGGTTGTGCCGGGAACCTTGGGCCGGGTTGGCAACCAGCCAGTGAACGCTGTCGGGGACCGCATCCCAGAAGGTTTTGGTGACATACCACGGGCGGTACCCGTCGTGAATCAGCAGGCCATATCCCCGCTGCAGCAGCCACCGGTGAGCCCGCAGTAACGCCTCCGCGGCCGGACGCTGGAGAAAGGCGCGGGCTTGCGAGTAGAAAACCGTGCCCGCGAAGTTGTTCGTCGTGGCGTAGCGGATGTCGAGGTGAATGGAGGAATCGAGGGTGACGAGCTCTACCAGGTCGGGCGCCTTGAGGCCGGGTGCTTGGACCGGCGGCGTGGCGCGCAGGGCGTCCTGGATCAGCTGGGGAACCGGGTGGACCGGAGTGATCTTGAGCTGGCCGCCGGCTTCCGGCCCCACCGCCTGATGGCGATACACCACGTCGTGCCAGGTGAGCGTCTTCTCGCCGTTCGTGCTGGAGAAGCGGCTCGATTCCAGCCGGAGCGAAGCCGGCAGGTACCAGGTGGAGTAGAGCCGAAGCTGGCCCCGGTATTCGGCCACCAGGTATCGTCCCCTGTCACGGGCATACTCGCCAAGTACCGAGGTTAATGCCGCGGGCGGCGCGGCCGGTGGCGAGGAGGGCGCAGGGGGCTGCTGCGCCGCAGCAGAGGTGCCTATCAGCAGTGCGGCCCCGGCAAGCGCGATCGGGCTCTTCATCGTGGTCGCTATCTCCCGGTGCCGAACAACAGCGCGTTGGTGAACAGTTTTGCCGTGCCGCGCCAGAATCCCCGGAAGAGCGGGTTGTCGGCGAACAGCACGACTCTTCCACTCCCGACATTCTCCACCGCCACCCAGACCGAGCCTTTCAGCAGCTTCTCCGTGTTTCCCGGCCAGGTGAAGCCGCCGAGAGTCAGATCGCTTCCCACGAAGGCGACCGGGTTGTCGCCTTTCTCCGAGGGCGTCATCAGCGTACTGGTGAAGAGAAAGACCGGCAGCTGGTCCCGGTCATAGCCCAGGGTGATCCAGTGGGAGCGGTCGAGCGTCGCCCGGAAAATGGAACCCGGAATGTATTCCGGCTTGAGGTTGGCGCTCGCCGACGGAGAGATCAGGGGCGGCGCCGGCTGGGACGTGATGCTGAGCGTGGTGTCCTTCTCCCCCGTGGGCTCCTTGCCTTGCTCGGTTGCTCCGACCTCGCGCACCGTCGTCAGACTCAACTCTTTCCGGCTGAGCAGCCCGTTGGCGTCACCGATGCTGATGATCACCCCACCGCTCTCCACCCAGGACTTGAGGCGTGCTGCGCCTCCCTCCCCCAGCTCGCGCCACATCCGGCCGGGCGAGCCGCCGGGGAGAATGAGCACGTTGTAGCGGTCCAGCTCCATGCCGCCGATCCGCGCCAGCCGCACCGGCGTCACCGGGTACTTGAGCTCCCGCTCGATATAGAACCAGAAATCGCCGAAGGTGGTCTGGTCCAGGCCGTCGTCCGCGGCCAGCAGGATCTTCGGCGCGTGGAGCGCCGAGACGTCCTCGCTCCCGATGCCGACCGCGCCGGTATCCGCAAAGGCGGAGCGCACCGCCGTCACTCGCACCCCGGTCGCGGCGGCCAGCGCGGCAACCCGGTCATGGACCGTCGCGGGGTTCCGCTGCACCCGGACCACGAACGATCCCGCGGGATAACCGATCCCGTCGGCGACCAGCGGGCGCAGTGAGACCGCGACCTTGAAGTCCTCGTTCAGCAGGTCCATCGCCAGCCGGGCACCCGCCTCGGTCAGGTTGGTGAAGACATACGCCGACTGGGCCCGGCCGGGCGCGGGCTCCGCGGGCAGGCTGTCCTCCGGCGTCACCAGGGTGCCGGTCGCCGCACCCACGTCGTCGGTCCACACCGCGTCGAGACCCAGGGTCAGCGGGAGGGCCCACGCGGTGATGTCGTAGAAGTCATAGCCCTCCGACGAGGACTCCTCGCCCCGGATCCGGTTGCGCTCGAACTTGGCGATCTCGGCGCGGACGAACCCGGAGTCCATCGTGGCGCGGGGTTCGAGGACCGCGGTCGCCAACCGGCCTTCGGGCTGCGCCAGGTCCACCACGTAGCTCCCGGCCGGAAAGGTGCGGCGCCCGCTGGTTCCGCCCAGGTAGGAGTTTCCCCTGAGAATGCTCAGTGGAGCGGTGGTACGGGTAACATCCACATGCTGCCGAACAAGCAGGTGCGCCAGCCACAGCGCGCGGCTGGGATCCGGCGCGGCGGAGAAAATCACCCGCCGCATGGCGCCGGTGCGGGCCACGGCCAGCGCCGTCGCGTGGAAGTCATAATAGTCCCGCAGCAATTCGGACCGGCTACCGGCCGCCGTGGCCAGCGTCGCCAGCGAGGCGATGTAGTGATGGGCGATCCCCATCTCGAAGGTCATGTAGCTGCCGTCGTCCTTCCGCTTCTTCAGCTCGGGGCCGCCGTCGGATTCGAACGTCATCCCGATCGCGCCGCTCATGGTCGGCCATTCGTCGATGTAGCCGGGATAGAAGAAGTCAAAGGCGTCGCGCACGTAGTACTGCCAGCCGTAGGAATCGAACGCGTTCCCGTTGTTGCGGCCGAAGCGCTCGAACCACTTGTAGGTGGTGGGCGGCAGGTTCTGGTTCTGGGCCTGGGTCACCGGCGGGAAGAAATACTGCGACGTGGTGCTGTGCAGGTCTGCCAGCACCTGGGGCCGCCAGCGGGTCAGCACGCCGACCAGGGCGCGGGTCTCCAGCTGGGACTGGGCCAGCAGGTCCCGGTTCATGTCGAAGCGATAGTGGTTGTAGCGCCCCCAGATGCTCCACGGCTCGGTCTGCTCCAGCGCGGCGGGATCGTCGCTGCCTACCGCCACCGAGTTATACCACGCCGCGAACCGCTCATGGCCGTCGGGGTTCTGCGACGGATTGAGGATGACGACCAGGTTCTTGAGGATGTCGAGCGTGGCGGGCTCGTCGCTGGCCAGCAGCTGATACGCCGTCTGCATCACCGCTTCGAATCCCGCCGGCTCGTTGCCATGGACCGAGTGATTGAGCACCACGACCGCCGGCGTGCGTTGCGCCAGGTCGGCCGCCTGCGCCGCGCTGGTGACGCGGGGGTCGGCCAGCTTCGCGATATTTCCCCGGATCTCGTCCAACCGGGCCAGGTTCTCCGGCGCGGAGATGAGGAGAATCCGCATCACCTTGCCCTCGGCCGTCTTCCCAATGACTTCGGTCCGCACCCGTTCCGGCGCCGCCGCGATCAGCTGGTCCAGCACCTGTAGCTGCTGGTGATACATGGTCTGCTGCGACCCGACCTGGTACCCCAGCAGCGTCTCCGGCCGCGGCACCGCGGCGCGGTAGGGGCCCCGCGCATAGAAGTCGAACTGCTGCGCCGCGAGCGGGGTGACCAGGCAGCATACGAGGAGGACGACAACCAGTCGGCGCATAACTCAGTGGGCAAGTGTGCACGTGGGCAAGTGGGCAAACTGAGCGAGCAAGCAGCGGCCGAGAACGATTCCTTCCCACCAGCCCACTTGCCCACCTGCCCACCTATGTGAGGATCGCTTGCTGCTCCTGCTGACGGGCCCGCAAATCCCAGGTTTCAGCCACTACACCACCTAGCAGGAACACGATCGCGGTGTACCAGGTCCACAAAATGAACAGGATGACGGCGCCCAGGTTGGCGTCCAGGGTGAACTGGCTGCTGGTCACTAGGCGGGTGAGATACAGCCCGAAGAGCCGCTTAGCAACCTCGAACGCGACCGCGGTAAAGGTCGCCGCGATCAGGGCCGACTGCCAGGACAGCCGCCGGATGGAAGCGTGGCGGTAGACCAGGAAGAAGAGGGTGATCGCGAAGCCCACTGTGAGCAGCTCGCCCAGGACCAGGCCCAGGTTGCTGAGAAAGAAGTTCGTAAACGCATCCGGACTGTGCCGCTTCTGGATGACTGAGAACAGGGTCCCGATCACCGTGTTGAGCAGAAAAAGCGCCACCACCACCACTACCATCGTGATGTCCCGCACCTTGGCCATGAGATACGCCAAGAGGAAATGCTGGCGCGATTGCCGGAGAGTGACGTCGTACAGATGGTTGAGCGCGGTCCGGATCCCGCCGAAGAGACGGGTGCTGAACCAGATGAAGCTGGGAATGGCGTACAGGGTGAGCCGGTCCCGGTTCCGCGCGATGCCGGCCAGCAACCCTTCCACGGTGCCGAAGGGGTCGTGCCCGGCGATCTGTACGTGGGGCGGGAGGAACGGCTGCATCAGCTCGTGGATATCGACCGCGGAAGAGGAACCCTGGAGTTGGGCCAGGTACGTCAGCGCGATCAGGAGCAGGACGATGAACGGGACGGCGGCCAGCAGCGCATCAAAAGTCAGCGCGCTGGCCAGGAAGGGGACGTTGTTCTCGTCCGCGGCCTGCAGGGTACGTCGAATGAAGCCTCGGACCGTGCGGTGCCAGCCTCCCAGGGCGATCCCGGTCAGGCGTCGGACTCCTCGGCGGGGCCTTTGCGGCGGCGGGCCCGGGCCTTCTCCAGCCGGCGCTCCAGCTCTTCACGGGCAGTGCCACCCCGGGCCGGCTCGCCGGCGGCCACCGACTCCAGGTCCTCCTCGTCGTCCTCGGTTTCCTCGGTCGGGAGCCCGGCATCGCCGTTCTCGCCACCGAACCGCTGGCTCAGCTCGTCCACCTTCTCTTCCGCCAGCGCCCGGACCTTCCGGAGCCGGCGCTTAATGCCGCGCCGGGTCTCTTCCCCGCTCTGCGGCGCGAACAGCAGCGCCACGCCGGCGCCGATCATCGCGCCCAGCAGCAGCGCCTTGATCGAGGAACCACCCTCCCGCTCGACGTAGATGACCTGCTCGTCATCGTCATCATCATATCGCGACATCGTCTATTCTCCCGCTTCCGCATCGTCCACCGCCGTCGCCATCGCTGGCTTAAGCGCGGCGTGCGGCTGCACCGGTGCGTGCACGAATTGATTGACCAGTCCCATGGTACCGTTGACATTGAGCTGCGCGAACAGAAATCCGAATGTCTTCTCCAGGTCCGCGACAATGGCGGACTTCACGTCCTCACTCAGCGACCAGAACTCCTTCTTGAACGGGCCGATCGCCTTTTTCCGCGCCTTGTAGTAGAACTGCTCGTCGGAGTCCCCTGCCTTGAAGTCACTCTGGGCATTCTCCTTGAGCCACGACTTGATCCGGGCCACCAGGTCCTGGGGCAGCTTCGGATGATCGAACACGATGTTCTGGAAATTGGTGGCCAGGTGGATCTCGCAGGTCTCCATCCGGGGGAAGTTGCCGAAGGCAGTGCTGGGCAGCGTGCTCGCCCCGTGCTGCACCGCGCCGGCCAGGCCGTACTGCTCGCGCGAAACCCTGGAGAGCGCAGCCAGCGCTTCGAGATCGAGCTTCACGTCGGCAATGGTGCCGTCAGGGAGCACCACGCCGCCATGCGAGGTCCCAGTCTGCACCGAGATCTTGCTGATCCCCGCGTAGTCCCCCAGCGTCTTCAGGCTCCGGCTATAGCCCTGCATGAACGCGTGGAGCTCCTCCACCGTGCTGTTCTTGTGCCCCACTTCGCCGATCTCGGCGCCCACCGACACCGTGACGCCTTCCGGCTCCCGGTCCCGGATGAACCGGGTGATCTCGGCGGCATGCTGGTAGTTCAGCCGCTGTTGTTCATCGAGGTTGGGCTTGGACAGGTCCACCAGGGTGGAAGTGTCCACGTCGATGTTGTAAAACCCGGCGCCGACTTCCTCCGCGATCAGCTTCATCACCTCGCCCAGTTCGCCCTGGGCGTCGGCCTGGTATTTCTTGGCGTTCACCTGGCAGTGATCGCCCTGGATAAAGAGCGGAAGCGTGTAGCCCTCGCGCAGCGCCGCCCCGATCAGCACGGCGACGTACTCCGCCGGGCGCTGGTCGGTGTAAGCGATCTCGGACCGGGCGATCTCGAAGATGATGGCCCCGGCGCGCCCCGCCTTGGCGGCCCGCATGATGGCCCGCCCGGTGTCATACGCCATCATCCGGACGTTCATCGCCGGCACCGTAAAGCCCGCGCACTCCCCGCGGGCGCGGGCTTCGTAGATCACCTGGATGGATGCCGGCCGGGCACCGGTGGCCTGGCCCAGTTCCCAGAGCAGCCAGCGCGCGGCATCCTTCTCGGCCTGGCTCCCGAACACGGCCTGCCACACCACCTTGTCGGTTGCGGGGGACTGCAACCGGGCCTGGTCGCTCACGTGCACGCCGCCGGCCGACAGTCGCACCGCGCCACCGTAGAGATCTACCGTTTTCTGCACCGGGTCTGACATAGGGGAGTCCTCATACTGTTCGCGGGTCGTAGGAGTCGCCTCAATCTACCCGTGAAACTGGGACGGGTACAGTCTTGCCAATGTGCCGGTGTTGGGGCTGGCCACAGCGCACCGCCGAGACGCTGAACACGCTGAGTTAACCTCGGCGCCGCCTGCAGCTCGGCGGTGCGCGGTGGCCGGGTTTGAACCTCTGAAGGTATTGCCAACCACTCATGGGTGACGACGAACAACCCTCGGTTCTCAGGTTTCATCTCCGGTGCGCCGGCTTCGCACCTCCTGGAGCTCGTACCCCGCCCGCCCCATGGCCGAGTAGATGAGCCGCTTGCCCAGCTCCACACCGGGCTGGTCGAAGGGGTTGATCCCGTACCAGGCCCCGGCGTAACCGGTGGCGACCTGGAAGAACATGATGAGCTCGCCCAGCGCCTCGGCGTCGAGCTGGGGAATCCTGATCGTCATGTTCATCCGCCCCTGGCTGGCGATCGCCGCCGAGGTGGCCTCGAACTCGGCCCGGAGCAGGCCGCCCAGTGTCTTCCCCTGGAGATAGGCCAGCTCGTCGGGGAGACCCGGGCGGTTCGGGATGATGACGTTTTCGCCGAAGTCATCCACGGTGATGAAGCTGATCACCTTGTCGTAGGGCCCCTCCATGAACAGCTGGACCTGGCTATGCTGGTCGGTGGCACCGATGGCGGCCAGGGGCGTGGGACCGGTGTGGACCACGTGACCGTGCCGGTCCACCCGTTTGCCCAGGCTCTCCGCCCAGAGCTGGCGATACCATTCGGCGAACTCGCGGAGCCGGTCGGTATAGGGCATCACGACGTGGATTCTCGCGCCCTGGGTCGTGTCCGCGGCCCACAGAAGACCGGCGTAGAGCGCGGCCCGGTTCTGCAGCAGGTCATCGCTGTCCGCGGCGTCCACCGCGTTGCGCGCACCGTCGAGCAGGGCGCCGATATCGATTCCCACCAGTGCCGCGGGCAAGAGCCCGACGGGCGACAGCACGCTGAACCGGCCGCCCACGTCCGGCGGCACGTCGAGCGTCGCAATACCGTCGCTCTGGGCGATCTGCCGGAGGGCTCCCTTTTCCGGATCGGTGGTGAATACCAGGTGGCGATAGGCGGCCGAGCCGAGCGCGTCCTCCAGCCACTGCCGGATCACCAGGTACTGCGCCATCGTCTCGGCTGTGCCGCCGGACTTGCTGATCACGTTGACCAGGACCCGGCGCGGATCGATGCGCTTGAGCGCCGCGTTGATGCTCGTGGGGTCTACGTTGTCCAGTACGGTGAGCCGGGGGAAGAACTCGCGGCCCTCGTCGTCCAGCTCGTTCCACGCCGGGGGACGCAGCGCGTTGAGCAGTGCCTTGGCGCCCAGCGCCGAGCCGCCGATGCCGAGCACCACCACGTGGTCGTGCGCCTGGCCCAGGCCCTCGGCGAAATTGCTGATGTTCTTGACGGCCTCCTTCTGCTCCACCAGGCTGTAAAACCCATACTCTCCCTCGGCCTGCCGGGTCCGCACCTCGGCTCGCACCTCCCGGAACTGGCGCTCCAGCTCCTCCAGCCGGGCCCGCGAAAGCCCGTGCTCGCCGTCGAGTCCGTCCTGCATCATTCGCGAGTAGTTGAGCTTCATATCAGTGGGCCTTGTTGTGAATTGACACCTCTGCCCTCTCCCCCTGGCCCCCTCTCCCGTAACGGGAGAGGGGGAACGGGGGTGAGGGATCTAGACCTCTACTACCAGCCCATCATACGCCGGAAACACTCCCGCCGGGAGCTTCCCTGCCAGCTCGGTGTGACCGGTTTCATGGGTCAGATGCGTCAGGTAGGTCCGCTCCGCGCCCAGCGTCTGCGCGGTGCGAATCGCTTCCGCTATGCTCATGTGCGTCGGATGGGGCCGCCACCAGAGCGCGTTCAGCACCAGCACCTTGAGGCCCTGCAGTTGCTGCATTTCCCCGGGTCCGACCGCCTTTACATCGGTGAGGTACGCCAGGTCGCCGAAGCGATACCCAAAGACTCTCAGGTGCCCGTGGCGAAAGGCGAGCGGCAATACCGGCGCGCCGGCCACGTCGATGAACTTGCCCGGCTCGATGGGAAACGTTTCCAGCTGCGGCTTGGAGGTCCCTTCAAAGGCGTGGATCTCGTCGTCAAAGATGTAGCGAAAGGTCGCCCGCAAGGTCGCGATGGTTTCGGCCGGCCCGTAGATCGGCAAAGCGCGGCGCGCGCGCACCGAGAATATCCGCAGGTCGTCAATGCCGGCGGTATGATCGGCGTGCTCATGGGTGTAGAGAACGCCGTCAACGTGGTTGATCCCCGCGGCCACCAGCTGCAGCCGGAGCTCGGGTGGCGTGTCGATCAACAGCGTCTTGCCCGAGGTTTCCAGCACCGCCCCGCTCCGGGTCCGCTTGTCCCGGGGATCCGTCGAGTGGCACACCGCGCAGGCGCACCCGACCTGCGGGATGCCGAAGGAGGTGCCGGTGCCCAGGAAAGTCAGCCGCATCAGGCGGTAAGTTCCGCCGAGCTGGAATCCCGAGCGTAGCGAGGGATCTCAAGCTGACCTCGCAAGCGAGCGGTCACAGCCCTCGCTGAAGCGACCCTTGAGATCCCTCTCTCGCTTCGCTCGCTCGGGATGACATCCGCTGAAGGCGTACTTACCGCCTTACCGCCATACCGCCTTACCGCCTTACACATGCTCAACTTTCAGAAGATTCGTCGTACCGGGCGTATCGAACGGCACTCCCGCGGTCACCACCACCGCTTCTCCCGGCTCGGCCAGCTTCTGTTCCAGGATCCGCTGCCGCGCGACTTCCAGCATCGAGTCGTAGGTGGGCATGTGGTCCACGAAGGTGGGCACCACGCCCCACACCAGCGCCAGGTGACGGAATGTCTCCGGCTCCGGCGTCACAGCGAAGATCGGCGCCGCGGGGCGATAGGCCGCCACCTTGCGCGCGGTGAAGCCGCTGCTGGTGAAGCAGACGATCAGCGAGGTCGCCAGCAATTCGGCCGCGACGCACACCGCGAGGCCGATGGCATCCTCGGTCCGAATCGGCGGCATGGCGTCGGCCGACTGGTCGGTGCCGCGGCGGCGGGAGTAGCCCACCCCCGCTTCGTAGGCCGCACTCCTGCCCTTCAGGTTGGGTTCCATCTGGCGGGCAATACGGTCCATCGCCCGCACCGCTTCCACCGGGTACTCGCCCACCGCGGTTTCGGCCGAGAGCATGACGGCGTCGGTGCCGTCGAGGATCGCGTTGGCCACGTCCGACGCTTCGGCCCGGGTGGGCCGCGGCGCGTGGACCATGGATTCCAGCATCTGGGTCGCGGTGATGACGGTCTTGCCCTGCAGGTTCGACTCCCGGATCAGCCGCTTCTGCATCAGGGGCACTTCCTCGAACGGCAGCTCGACACCGAGGTCGCCGCGGGCCACCATGATCGCGTCGGACGCGGCGATGATCTCGGTGAGGTTCTTGATCGCGGTGTCCTTTTCGATCTTGGCGATGAGCTTGATCGTCTTCGGCACCAGGGCGCGCAGCTCTTCCATGTCCGCGCCGCGCCGCACGAAGGAGAGCGCGATGAAGTCTACGCCCAGCCGCACCGCCCGCACGATTTCTTCCCGGTCCCGGTCGGTCAGGGCGGGAGCACTGACCTCGATGCCGGGCAGGTTCATTCCCTTATGGCTCTTGAGCTCGCCGCCGTACACCACCTTCCCCCGAACCCGGTCGCCCTGCACCGCGGTGACCGTCACTTCCAATAGCCCGTCGTCGAGGAGAATCCGGGCCCCGGTGTGGACGTCCCGCGCCAGCAGCTCGTAGGTGGTGGGAATCTCTTCCGGCTTCGCGATGGCCTCCGGCGCGAAGACCACTTCGCTGCCCTTTTCCAGGTGCCTGGGGGTCGCGAGATCCCCGACCCGGATTCGCGGCCCCTGGAGATCCACCAGGATCGCGGCCGCATCGCGGCGCCGGGAGAGAATGTCTTTGAGCTGGACGATCCACTGCTCGCGAATGGCGGGCGTTGCATGGGAGGCGTTGATCCGGACGACGTTGACCCCGGCGTCGAGCAAGGCGGTCATCTGCTTGGGCGTGGACCAGGCCGGGCCCAGAGTCGCGACGATCTTGGTGCGGCGAATTCCAGTTGACATGGGGGAAAATTATAACTGATACACTGCTTCCCCGTTGACGACCGTCAACAGCACCCTGCCCGCCCTGAAGGCCTGGCCGCTGCCGTGAAAAACCTCGTCGCCGACTTCCCATGCGACCAGGTCGGCATCCATGCCCGGGGCCAGGGTGCCGCGGCGGTGTGCTACCGAGGCCGCGCGCGCCGGGCTCTCGGTGTAGGCACGGACCACGGTTTCGAATCCCAACTGCTCCCCGGGATACCAGGCCGGGTCTCCCGGCCCAGCGCGACGCTCCATTGCGGCAAAGACCCCTTCACGCGGATCAATAGACGCCACCGGCGTGTCGCTCCCGAATGCGAGCAACGAGCCCTGGGCGAGCAGGCTCTGGAAGGCGTAGGCGCCGGCACTCCGGGCCCCCCAGTGCCGGTCGGCGAGGGAAATGTCGGTGAGAATGTGGGCCGGCTGCATCGAGAGCACGATCCCCTCCGCAGCGGCCCGCGCCAGGTCGGCCGGATGCACGCATTGGAAGTGCTCGATACGATGACGGATGGCGGCGCGGGGTGCTCCGGTCATCAGGTCCAATGCCCGCCGAACCGCCGCGTCCCCGATGGCGTGCACGACGGCCGCCAGGCCGGCGTTGGCCGCCATGGTGATGGCCTGGGCTGCGGTTTCTCTATCGGTGACCGGCATGCCCCGGTCCCGGCTCCCCTCGTAGGGCTCCAGCATCCACGCGGTGCGGCTGCCGAGGCTCCCGTCGAGGAACATTTTCACGCCCCCATTGGTGAGCCACTCCGAGCCGGTGCCGCTGCGGGTTCCCTCGCGAACCAGCTTCTCGAGATCGGCGACGGGATGGTGAAATAGCACCCGGAGCCGCAACTCATCCCGCGAGTCCATGGCCCGGAAGGTCTCAAAGGCGTGGTGACCTTCCACGTTGTGGATGCCGGTGACACCGAGGCGGTGAGCCTCATGCTGGGCCTGGCCCGTGGCTGCAAGCAGGAGATCGGCGGGTGGCGAGGGAAGAACCTCCCGTACCAGGGCCACCGCGTTCTCCAGCAGGACGCCGGCAGGCACTCCCGCCCCGTCCCGGACAATGCGCCCTCCGGGCGGGTCCTGGGTCTCCGGGGTGATCCCGGCCGCCTTCAGGGCGGCGGAATTGACCCACGCGGCATGAACGTCAAGCGAATCCAGGAAGACCGGATAAGGAATCTGGTCCAGGTCCCAGCGGGTGGGGGGCCGGTCCCACCGGTTGGCGTCCCAGCCCTGTCCCAGGACCCAGCCCTGGAATGGGCGTCCCTGCGCCACCCGCTGGATGGCATCGGAAAGGGTGGGAGAGCCGGCAAGACGAACCTCGTCCCGCCCGAGGGCCCAGCTGGTGAAATGGGTGTGGCTGTCCACAAAACCGGGGGTAACAACGGAGTTCACCAGCTCCCAGCGGGATACCTCCCGGGGGACTCTTCGGTCCAGGTCGGTCCACCGGCCCACCTCCCTGACCCTGCCCCCATCCCACCAGACCGAGTCGCCGTCCAGCCCGTGAACCAGAGACAGGACCCGACGCGCCCGAAGCAAACCTGATTGTGCTGTCATTATGGGTTTGCCGGGCTGGTGTCAAAAGGTTGGTAATGCCCAATCCAATTATCCACATGTGAAGGCCCATCCGGAAGAGGGCTCAGCATGGCTGCCGCATACTGGTAGCGGCTTTCTGCACAATTATCCACATTGGAGAACCAACATTGTCCCGTAGGGTTCTGAATGTCACGACCATGTTTCCCCGGCTTACTCACACGCAAGTTGAAAACGCAAGTTTTCCACATGTGTACTACTGGAAAACGTGGAATTGCGCTTTTAGCCTGTTGCACCAGAAGAGATTGCACGGAGGGCTGATTATCCACCTGAAGCGCACTTCCTAACTTCTTTATTAACATGAACTAATGGGCAGCAATAAATGTGGATAATGCGAAGGCGACAGTGTCATTTGTAGGCTGAGGAATATTCAGCGGCGGTGAATACTTGCCTGAATCAGGTCGGTCGGTGGTTGGAGGCTATCCACTCGCCGACTCGCCCACTTGCCCAGGTTCTGTCTGCCGAGGCTGGGGCAGGAAGAACGTCAGCGCATAAGCGATGCATGGGAGGAACAGCATTGTTTCCACAACCAGGGTGGGAATCGCATCCCGGGTAAGGTAGTAGCTGGTGCTCACGACTCCCGGGATCGGACGCCAGGGGAACTCATACCGGCCCTGGGTGAAGGGCCAGAACAGCATGGGCCCGTTGCCCGACCGGCTCATGGTATCCAGGAGGCCGTGGCTGGCCAGGGCGGCAAAGACCCAGAACCCGGTCAGGAGGCGGCGACGCGACGTCCCCCGCACCAGTGCGGCGGCAGCTATGCCGATGGTCAGGGCGAGCAGCAGTGAGTGGGTGATACCACGGTGGGCGAAGGGGGTGTAGTCCGGCACCCCAAGGAAGGGGCCCAGGAGGTCCAGGTCTGGCGCCAGGGCCAGGGCCGCGAAGGCCACGATAGCGACCCGGGGGCGGGAGCCAACCTGTTGGCTGTAAACAGCCCCCAAGGCTGCCCCGACCGCCAGATGTCCAATGCTAGCCATGCAACCCTTCGGGAGAAAACCGGAATCGACGAAGCGAGATGATAAGGGGGCAGAAAGATCTGTGCCACCTGTTACTTCGTGAAGTCGATCTTCCCTTCCCCACCCCACATCATCGGCCCGACCATGCGGATCGGGGAGGCCCGGAGGCTCTTGGCCAAGTTGTCCTTGCCCTCGATACGGAGGGTACCCGCGACACTCTGGGCGCTGTCGGGTCGGAAGTCCACCTGGGCCCGGATCCGGGAATTCCGGGCGCTATCGGTGAACCAGCTCTCCTCAATGGCGGGAGCGGCCCAGGCCGAATCCCCGGCGAGATGCCCCTCCCAGCGGACCACGGTGCGCCCGATCCGGACCTGGAAGAGATCCTCGGTGCGCTCCGGCACCTTTCCGACCTCAGCCTCGGCGCGGTCGCTGCGCAGCGCCCACAGCTCCGCCTGGCGGATCAGCCTCCAGTTGTCGCTCCGGAGAGCCACGATGAAATACGAGGCGCGGGTGATCGTGGTATCGCTGACCGGAGTGGCACCGATGAGCCAGGTCGCCAGCAACTGCGAATCGTGCAACGTCTCTGCGGAGTCTCCGACCTGCTGGTCGTCTACCCGGGCCCGGTCGAAATGGGAGGCGCAGAACTGGGCCGGGATCCAGGAAGCATAGGCTGGTTCATCGTGGATCAGCCGGAGGATGGCCGGTGACAAGCCGGGAAAGTCGCGGGCGACCCGGGGCCGGTAGTTGTTGGAAAGCTCCTTGTCGGCTGTGGCGGAGTCCACCAGGAAATACACGCACCAGCGGGCCCGGTAGTTGTTGAAGTGCCACGACTGGGCCGACTGGTTCTGGGCCGCGCCCGGATGAGTGGCACCCAGCGCGAGGACACCGGACACGACGAGGGCACGTGCGGCCGCGGAAAAACGAACCACCGAGTACCTCCTGGGCTGGAAAGGGGCGGAAAGAGTCACTGGCCCCTTGGAGACGAATGAATCAAGGAACGCAGGACGTCCGGCTATCGGCGGGCGTCACGGACCGCCACCTTCAGTTCATCATAGGCATGAGGATCCAGCGCCCCGAACTGCAGGTTGCGGTAGACCACCCGTCCCTTCTGATCCAGGACGTAGACCGTCCGCCGCATGGTCTCGCCGGATCCCTGGCTACCGTACTTCTTCGCCACGGCCTGGGCGGGGTCACTCAGCAGCTGGAACGGGAGCTGGAGGCTCCGCGCGAAGCTGACGTGGGTCGTCACGCTGTCCACGCTGATGCCCAGCAGCACGACGCCGTCACCGAACATGGTCCCGTACTGGTCGGCAAAGGTTCGCATCTCCGCGGTGCAACCGGAGGTAAAGTCCTTGGGGAAGAATGCCAGGACAACCACCTTGCCGCGGGTGTGGCCGAGCCGGAAAGGAGAGCCGGCCGGTCCGACGCTGTCCCGCGTCGCCCACGGGAGAGTGAATTCCGGGGCCATGTCTCCAATTTCAGGCCCCGACACGAATACCGCCGTGGGAGGTCCCTGGGTCTGCTGGGCGGAGCCGGCCGCCGGAAATGCCAATGCCGCGAGGATGGCCAGCGCGGGCCGCGAAACGTTGAGCGGGGTTTTCATGGTCAATTGCCTGCCACGCGTTGAAGGGCTTCCTCGAATCGCTGCTCGGTGCCTACGCCGGTGTAGGCCACCCGCCCCGAGGAATCGATGATCACGATGTACGATGTCTGGGGAGCTTCATACGCCCGGGTGCTGATGCCGTCCTCGTCATAGAGAACCTGGAACGGCATCTCGTGCTGGCCAGTGTACCGACGGACCCGCTCCCGGGTCTGATTCACCGCGACGTTGATCCCGAGAAAGGC
>JBDTTZ010000238.1:0-3950 GCA_040008015.1 Gemmatimonadota bacterium | reverse complement strand
TCTTGAAGTCGTCGAGGTCGAGGAAGAGGACCGTCACCGGGCTCCCGCGCCGCTTTGCCAGCGCCAGCGCGTGGCTCACCCGGTCGCGGAACAGGGCCCGGTTGGCGAGCCCGGTAAGCGGATCGTGGAACGCCTGGTGGGTCAGCTGCTCCTCCAGCCGCCGCCGTTCGCTGACGTCGCGGGTGTTGAGCACGACCCCCTGCACGGTCGCGTCGTGCAGCAGGTTGGTCGCCAGGATCTCGGCGTGCAGCCACGAGCCGTCCGGCTGGCGGAAGCGCCACTCGACCGGACCGTTGACGCCCGGCGTCTCCGCCGCGTGGCGGAAGAATACGGCCGCCCGCTCCCGGTCGTCCGGGTGGAGCAGCTCGGTCACCGTCTGGCGCAGCATCTCCGCCGGGTCGTAGCCGAACACCCGGGTGACCGACGGGCTCACGAACCGGATAGTGCCGTCCCCCCGGGTAACGATGATCACGTCGGACGAGTGCTGCACCAGCGAGCGGAAACGGGCCTCGTTCTCCCGGGCGGCGTGCTCGCCGAGGAGCCGCACATTCTCCCCCACGGCCAGGAGCTGCCGCAGGACCACCAGGCCGGTGACCAGCAGGGCTCCAATGGCGAGCCCGCTGATCGGGTCGGTCCACGGGCGCAGCGCCACCACCAGGAGCAGGGCGTAGGTCGTGCCGACCGCGAGATAGGGCAGCGGGCTTATCGGCTGCCGGGTGTACGGCATCGGGAGACACTCGCCCTGGGCCACGGGCCGGCGCCAGTAAAGCTCGGCGCTCGCGATCAGCATCACATAGCAGATCAGGAAGACGGCATCGGCCCAGCTGGCGCTCCGGCTGCCGAGCTCGAGCTGCACCAGGTTGAAGGTCAGGTCGGCGACGACCCCCACCGCCACACCGGACACCAGGAGGCGGAACGCCAGACGGTTGCCGTCGATCGGCCGGCGCAGCAGCACCGTGGTGACGCCCAGCAGGACCAGCATGCTCGCCAGCGGGTAGGCGACCGCCAGCAGGGTGACGGCGAAGCTGCTCCCCTCCGCCGCTGCCGTCGGGCGGACCGAGAAGTACCAGATCGCCACGCCGCCGCCGACCAGCACCATCGCCCCATCGAGCAGGAACTTCCAGCGCTCCAGCCGGGTGCGGCGCGCCAGGGGAAACGAGAGTAGCGCGGTGAGGGTGAGCAGCGAGTCCGACAGGTAGAAAAAGTCGGCCCACGATACCGGCGGGCTCTGGTGCAGGGTGAGGACGTAGCCGGTCGAGATGGCGTTCCCGGTGAACACCGTGGCCCCGCCGAGCGCCAGCAGGCGGAGCGCCCGGCGGACGGCCGGATCCAGGAGCTCCTGTCTCGAGGCGAGAAGGAACAGCGTCAGCACGGTCAGGTTGATCGGCATGAACGCCACGTTGCCGACCACGTCGCGCACCGTCGCGCTGCCCCAGCCGCTTTGCTCCCACACCAGGTAGACCAGGGCGTAGAGGCCGGTGGCGAGGGCCACGGTGCCGGGCGGGAAGCTACGGTTTGACCGGACGGGGGCCGCCTGACCGGCTGCATTCTGCAACGCGGTCACGGCGGGAACATCGTTCTGGGGGTCAGATTGGGGGCGCCCGGTCATGGATCCCGGTAACAGGCAATGATGATGCCTGGAATGGCCGTTTCCGTTGTTAGACCGTAGCTTATCGCCAATGCCTCTCGACCCGCGCTCGACCCTGAATTCTGCAGCCGCGAGGCTCTCGATCTGCTGGCTGGTCTTCGCCGTAGCCTGTGGGGACGATCCGACCTCCAACCGTCCGGTCCCGGCCTCGATGGGGTTGCTTTCCCCGGCTACCCAGCCGGGAACGCCGGGCTGGGCCCTGCCGGACTCCGTGATCGTGGAGGTCCTGGATGCCGGGGGGCGCGCCTTGTCGGGTGTGGCCGTCACCTGGACGGCCAACAACGACCGGGACGTGGTGGAACGACCCGCCGACACCACGGATATCGCCGGCCGGGCCTCGGCCAAGTGGACCCTGGGCAGGAGGGAGGGGGAGCAGACTCTCTCGGTGGTCGCCGGCGGTCTGGCTCCGATCACCGTGACTGCAAACGCGACGATCTTTCATGCCGCCTCCGTCACGCTCGGTAACGGTTTCGCCTGCGCCCTGACCGAATCCGGCCGAGCCTTCTGCTGGGGTTGGAACTATGAGGGGCAAGTGGGTAACGGAACGGCAGGCCCGCGGGTGACGGTTCCGGTTCCGGTGACAGGAGATCTGGTCTTCACGTCGCTCGCCGCATCCGGCGGCCACGTCTGCGGATTGACCGCCGGCGGAGAGGTCCATTGCTGGGGCAGCAACAACCACGGCGAGGCCGGCACCGGGACGGTCGGGCCCAGCGTGCCGGTCCCGACTCCAGTGCAGACGGCACTCCGGTTCACCCAGATCTCAGCCGGGGGCGTGGCCCCCGATTTTTCCAATTCCACTTGCGGGCTCACCGCAACCGGAGAGGCCTGGTGCTGGGGCGACAACGCGTTCGGCCAGCTGGGTAACGGGACCACCGAGAGCTCGGCTGTGCCAGTCCGGGTGCAGAGCGACGTGCCGTTCGCCTCCATCCATGCCGGCTTCTTCCACTCCTGCGCGATCGCCGTGGCCGGAGAGCTCTGGTGTTGGGGCGAGCAGGAGACAGATATCGGCGCGTTCGGCGCCCGGCCACAGGGGCTGTATACCACCCCGGTTTCCCTCCACCCCGACTTCAGGTTCACCGGGATGGTCATAGGGCGGAACTACAGCTGTGGCCTCACCGTGCAGAAGAAAGCCTTCTGCTGGGGAGCCAACTGGTTCGGCAGTCTGGGAACTGGCGACGGGACCCAGTTCTCGGCCGTTCCGCTCCCCGTGGACGGCGGCCTCTCCTTCGCCACGCTCGGGGCGAGCTCCTTCGAAGAAATCTACGCCTTGACGCCGGAGGGGATGCTCTATCGCTGGGGATCACCCGGCAACGACGTCCAACAGCTTGGGCCGGTTCCGGTGACCGAGCTCCGCTTTCTCAACGTGGACAGCGGGTGGGAGCCCTTCGATTTCGTGAACGGAGCCTGCGGGATTTCCCCGGGCAACGCGGTGTACTGCGTGCGGAGCGACGGCCTGGTTCGCGGGGTCCCGGCACCGGCGGCGCTACAGGGGCGGTGAGTGCTGCAGCGGTAGATATCAGCCTTTGCGGAGAGTCGAGTCATGCGATCTTAGATACCTTGGACTTACCTAACTGACGGAGCTTGTCATGGCAGAGAAGAAGATCATCGCAGTCGTTGGGGCCACCGGAGCCCAGGGCGGGGGGCTGGTACGCGCCATCCTGGCCGACAAGAGCGGCTCATTTGCCGCCCGGGCCATCACCCGGGACCCCAATTCAGAGAAGGCCCAGGCGCTTCGGGCGGCCGGAGCCGAGGTCGTAGCGGCCGACCTCGATAAACCGGAGACCCTCAACAAGGCGTTTGCCGGCGCCTACGGTGCCTTTCTAGTTACCAATTTTTGGGAGCACTTCTCTCCCGAGAAGGAGCTCACGCAGGCCCGCAACATGGCGAAGGCCGCGAAGGCCGCCGGCCTGCAGCACGTGATCTGGTCTACCCTGGAGGACACCCGCAAGTGGGTGCCGCTGGACAGCGACCGGATGCCCACGCTGATGGGCAAGTACAAGGTGCCGCACTTCGACGCCAAGGGTGAGGCCGACGGAATCTTCCGCGACCTCGGCGTACCGACCACGTTCCTGCTGACCGCATTTTACTGGGAGAATCTGATCTACTTCGGGATGGGTCCCCAGCGGGGACCGGACGGGACTCTGGCGATCACGATGCCAATGGACGACGAGAAGCTGCCCAGCATCGGGGTGGAAGACATCGGCAAGGCCGCGCTCGTCATTTTCAAGCGGGGCAAAGAATTCATCAACAAGACGGTGGGGATTGCCGGCGAGCACATGACCGGGGCGGAGATGGCCCGCGG
>JBDTTZ010000237.1:0-12462 GCA_040008015.1 Gemmatimonadota bacterium | reverse complement strand
GCGCTCCCGGGGCCCGGGTGCTGCCGGCGGCGTCGTTGTACACGAACGGCACGCCATTGTCGGACAACTCGGGGCACGCCGACGGAGCGCAGCTGCCCGCGCCGCCCGTCAGGGCGGTATCCGCGATCAGCACGATGGCGTCCCCGCTCTGCAGCGCGGTCCGCTCGCCCAGCTTGACCTGGATGATCGGGCCCAGCAGCGGAATAGACACCGAATCGACCCGGGCGACGCCCGGGGTAAAGGGTCCAAACACGACCGGGCAACCCGCCACGATCGGCACCGTGAGCTCCGGAGCGCACTGGGGAGTCGGATTGACCTGCCCCGCAAAGTCGGCGATCTGGGTGCCAGCATAGTCGAACTGGGCCAGCAACCGGAGTGCGTTCGGCGCATCCACCCGGCCGCGATAGATCCGGTAGCCCTCGACGTCGAACTGCCGGTAGTTCGGGTCGTACAGCACGTTGGGAATCCCCCCGGGGCTGGCCTGCGACGCGAGTTGAAAGAAGGGGTCGCCTGTCGCCTCGGAGGGCGACGGCCGCCACATCACCGTCACCTGGTTGTCGCCCGGGATCAGGAAGAAGTCCGGGGCATCCGGGGCAAACGGCAGCAGGAACTTGGCGTCGAATACCGCCTGCGCTACCAGTCCCTTCCCCAGCAGCGATCCCGGCACGGTGAAAATCTCATCCTGGTCCACGGCGGCGTTGCCGTTCAGGTCGCCGAGGAACCCGAGATATCCCGCGATACTGTCGATCGTGTTCCCGTTCCCGGCCGAAGCCGGGGAGAGAAAGACCCGGGGGTCGCCGGGCCGGATATCGCATGGCGCAGTGCAGCCAGGGACCGAAACCGGGGCCGCGAAGATGTAGGCCACCGCGATGGACGCGAACTCGCCGGGCCCCAGGTTGAGCGGGCCGGACGACTCAAAGAATCGCATGTCTCCCGGCGCCACATTGTTGATATAGCAGATGTGGGTGACCTGGGGACTCCCGGTGTTACAGGTGCCATCCCCAAGGCTGGGGTCCATCGCGGCCCGCTGGTATCGGTAGAGTTGCAGCACGCTCGAGGGATCCTGGACCGCGTTCGAGATGCTATAGGTGAATGTGCTGAAGAGGGAGAGGCCGACCTCCTGGCCGTTCTGCTCGGGACTCTTGAGATACTTTACGCCGGCCAGCCCGCTGCCGGGGAAGAACGGGCTTCCGAAGATGGCCGGGTCAAAGGTCCAGCCCTCCGGTTGGTCGAATGCGAAGCTGTAGATGAATCCCAGGGAGAATGGGACGTTGACCGAGCCATAGTCGTCCCCGGGGTTGCCCACGTCCATGTCCGCGGCCTGGCTGACGAACATGTCCTGGATGGTCCAGCCCCCTGCCGGCAGGGCGCCATTCGCCGGCAGCCGGGCGTTGTTCAGCCGATGAAACAGCTGGGCCTTTTCGATCAGGACCTCGCGCATCCCGGGACGCACTGTGGCGTAGGCCGCGGGGTCGAGCGACGTGATATTGTAGAAGGTGTAGATGAAGTAAACGATGTCCTCGTTGCCGGCGGGATAATTCCAGCCCAGCGCCCGCTGCTCGAGGACTACTCCCAGTGGGTGGGGCCGCCCGGCGGAAAGGGCAGGGTTCCCCTCCCAGGACAACCACCACATATCCCCTTGCGACGCCGAAATCCGGCCGCGCAGCACCGGATCGTACAGCGTCTCGTTGGCATCGCCCTGCGGCACCCGGGCGGCCTGGCAGACCCGATTGATCGCCGCCTCCATGCAGGTGCGATCGGAGGGGTCCCGGCTATCGTAAATCGGCTCGGATTCCTGTCCCGACTCCCCGTTATTTCCGGCGTCCCAGAAAAACGCTCCGGTGGTGTCCCCCGCCCAGGGCCCCCCCTCGGGACCCACAACGCCGGCCACCTGAAACCCTGAATTGTAGATGTACTGATCCGCAGTGCCCTGCGGCCAGATTCCTCCCCCCCCACCCAGGATCGCCGGAGTACAGATCTCCCCGAGGCTCAACAAGTCACAACGAACCCGGTTGACGGAAAAGGTCCGCAACCCGTTGGCGAAGAGCCGGAACCCGCGGCCGGCCCTGCCCGGGGCTGGCTTGGCTGCTGAAAGGGCCGGCAGGAGCAGCAGGAAGGCGAGAATAAACCCAGTGCGCCTAGGCATGGTCACCTCGAGAATAGTGAGGTCTGGCGTCAGCTGTATCAGCCAGGAAGCAATGGCAAAGAACCGTCGTGGCGTCCCCCTACAGCAGCAAGTCCCCCCGCAGCCGACTTCGAAGGCTCCACCATAGCGCGCCGGCGAGGGTCGAGTGCCGGACTGTTACCCTGGCCTCGCCCTGGATTCCAGGGCGCCACCACGCCGCGAATGCTGGAATTCTCACCCGGGCCTCAACGGCCCGGGTTCCAGGCGTGTCCCCAGGACTTCCGGTGCTGCTGATCCTGGTCGCGAGGGGCCGGCCGGGGTTGGCATAACTGATCAGCCGCGCGGCTTGTCCCGGGGTAACGAGCGCGGCGCCGGCGCCTGGAATCGCGATCCGCACGTCAACCGAATCATCTGCCAGGACGATGGCGAATCGCTCGCCCGGCGCCAGCCGTCGTCCGATGCTCTCTTCCAGCCGCGCGGTCGCCACTACCCCGGCGATCGGTGAACGCAGCGTCATGCTGGCCAGTCGCTGACTCAGCCCATCCAGCCTCGCCTGCGATTCGTCGCGCTCGGCCTCGTAACCGCGGGCCGCCGCGGCCGACCCGGCTCCCCGCTCCCTGGCCGCGAGGAAATCCAGCGAATCGGTCAATCTCCGCTCGTCCGCCGTCGCCTGTTCCAGGGCGCGGCTCCGGGTAATACCGAGGGGCTGCCCCGACTCTACCCGCTCGCCTTCGGTGGCAAGTACCCGTTCGATGATGCCCGCTTCCGGAGCTACTACATCCGCGCTCATGGCTGGTGCGACCTGGAAAGTCCCGTTGGCGGTGATGGGCCACGGCAGGAAGCCGATTCCCAGCAGCAGGATCACACCGCCAATCACCCAGGCCCGGAACCGCGGCCGTCTCCACCGGTCCCGGTGTTCCCGGATCGAAGTCGCCACGCTATGGAATGCTCCGGCGAGGGATTGCCGGCTCATGTAGACCACACCACCCAGGGCAACGACCACGCCGAGGATCCCCAGCAACCGGCTCAGCCATCCCAGGATCAGGCCGTAGATGAGCAGGAAGATCGAGGTGATGTAGAGGACGGCAAGCAGGGCGTACCAGAGGAAGATCCGTTTCTCCCGTTCGGTCCCCGGCGGTTCCGGCACCTGGAGGCCCAGCAGCTTTCGCTTGGTGACCCACAGCAGGTATCCGAAGGAGCGCTGGCGGAGATTGGGAATCTCCAGGTAGTCGCTCAACGCGTAGTAGCCGTCCAGCGGAATCAGCGGGTTGGCATTGGCGATCACGGTGGTGATCCCGCCGACCAGCACCGCCGCGGCGGCGACATCGTGCACCAGCGTGCCGGGCGCCGTGACCCACCAGACCATGGCCGCCAAGGAGGCGATGATCATCTGAATCCAGCTTCCCGCCACCGTGACCCACATCCGCTGCCGCAGTTCCGGAAAAGTCCACGCGTCGTTGCAATTGCAGTAGAACGCGGGCTCGAAGTAGATCAGCATCGCCCCCATCTCGTGCACCCGACCCCCGAAATACTTGCAGGTGTAGGCGTGGCCCAGCTCGTGGATGGCGATGATGACGATGCCGGTGAGATAAAAAGTCAGGAACAGGCCGACGGTGTATTGACTCGGTGTGTAGAGCGCGGCGAGGGAAGCGTGAAGCTCGGGCCAGCCCGCGATGAAGATGACGCCATAGATCAGGAACAGGAGGATCGAAATGGCGATGAAACGGGGCGTGAAGCAGAAACGCACCCGGGGCAACGTCCGTTCCAACCAGCGATCCGGGTCGCCGACCGACCAGCGCATCCGGAGCACGGTTCCTTCCTCGGCCGCCGGCTTGAGCCGGCGCCGCCGGTCGGCGCGCAGCCGTTCCAGGAGTAACACGGATTTTTCTGCCAGGCTTCGCTCGACCAGGCCCATCTGCTGCAGCTTCCGGCCGTAGGCCTCGACCGCCTTTGCGGTCAGGGTTATTCCCGACTCGGCCAACCGGCCGGCGATGTCTGCGGCGGACTGGTGGCCGTCGAACTCCTGCATGACCGCCACTTCCAGGGGGCGAAACCGGAAATACTTGTTATCCAGCGGGTTCTTCACGACGTAACCGGTTTCCCCGCGGTACACCTGCTCCACGATGACCAGGTCCCGTCGGAGCTGGAGCTCCCGGCTCACGGGCCGCTGCCCCGGGCCAGCCGCTCGCCGGCGGAGAGGCCTGACACTACCTCGACCCGGCCATCGGGCAACTCGGCGCCGAGCTGCACCTGACGCATGATGGCGCGGCCGTTCGCGACGACGACGACAAAACTCTCGTCCCGGAGCACCCAGCGGGGAATGGCGACGACGCGGCGCCGCTCACCTCCAACCCGCACCGTCACGGTCGTGCCGGGCCTGAGGCCGGGTCGAGCCGGGACCTGGAGGATGACTTCCCGGGTGCCGCTCGCGGCGTCGACTACCGGCGAAGCGTGGAGGATCCTGCCGCTCAGGGTCTCTCCGGCGGCCTGCACCTGCGCCGTCGTGCCGGGCTGGATGTTGCTCGCGCCGTTTTCCGGGATCCGCACCGAAACCAGAAGCGGCGCCATTGCCGTCACCCGGAATAGCGAATCGCCTTCTTTTGCCAGCCTTCGGGGGCGCGCGATCCGGCTGGTGATGATCCCCGCGAACGGCGCCCGAATCCGGGTGAGGTCGTAGTCCCGCTGGGCCTGGCGCTGGGACAGTGCGGCCTTGGTGGCCGCAAATCGCGCGGTCTCGGAATCCACCGTCGAGACGTAGCCCGACTCGGCCAACGAGCGGATCCGAGTGAGTGCGCGATTCGTGTTGTCGGCACCCTCCCGGGCCTGCGCCAGCGCGATCTCCTGGTCGGTGCTTTCGAGGCTGGCCAGCAGCTGGCCCTCCGTTACCGGGTTGCCCAACTGGACATACACCGATTCGATGACCCCGGCGGTGCGGGCCAGGACCGGCGCGTCGTGCTCTACATAAAGCTGGGCGGTCACGGTGATCGGTGCCAGCACGGTCACGGTGTCCGCCGTTATCGTCGTGCTGTCGCTCGCCCTGGCGGTGCGGGTCTCGGGGAGCGGGTCTCCGCCACAGCCCTGGAGGCCGAGGGTGAAGACCCAGGCTAGCGCCGGGAGAGCGGTTGGGAGTTTCATGGCATGAGTCTCCACCAGGCGAGCCGAATCCAGCGCGACGGGCCCCGGACCATGCGGCCCAGGATGGACATGGGTTGGGTGAGGACCCGGGCATGGGCCGCCATACCGGTCCGGAGCAGGTCACCGGGATTGGCGACCGCGGCGCGAGCCGGGAACCGCACCTGGCCGGCCGAATCCGAGGGCAATTGGCCCAGGAAGACCAAGTTGCCCTCGAAGGTGCGATCCGGCAGCGCATCCACCCGGAGCCGGACCGGTTGGCCGGTCTTGAGCACCGAGAGATCGTGCTGGTCGACGGTAAACTCGATGGTGACCGTGTCGATGCGGCCGATGGTGACGACCGGATCCCCGGCATTCATCCGCAACCCGGTTCGCTCTTCGACCCGCGGGGTGAGGACCACGCCACTGTTCGGGGCCCGCACGGTCAGCGCGTCGATGTCCTGGCCCAGCAGCCCGATTTCAAGATTCAGATTCTCCAGCCGGGCGCGCTGGGACCGTTCCTCCGCAGCATCGCCGCGAGAAGCGGCGAGGGCCGCCGAGCGTTCCGCCGTCGCCGCCTCCGCCATGCTCGAGGCCCGGGTCGCCTCCAGCTCGAGATTCCGCAGCCGCGCCACCGGCGCGCCCTGGGCCACCTGGTCGCCTTCCCGCACCAGCACCCGTTCGATCACTCCCGGCACCATGGCGCGGACCTCGGTAAGCGGGAAGGCGCGGACCGCGGCATCGTGCGCCGCGACGCGGTATGGCCAGCGGAGCACCGTGAGGCCCAGAACGGCAAGGATGGCGATCGCGAGATAGAGCTGCTTGCGGCGGCGGGGCAGGGCCATGAAGGCGCGCTTCTTCGCGGCGAGCGCGCCGATAGCGTCGGCCATCGGGACCTGATGATACAGCTGGGCGTTACGCAGGGCGACCGCGGTCTGGTTCGCCAGGATCTCCGCCATCTCCCGTTGCGGCGCGGTGACGAATCCGGGCTCCTGCGATTCGAAGACCAGGCATCCCAGGAGGCCTTCTTCATCGCGGAGCGGCAGGTACAACCCGGATCGAATGCCCGCGTCCCGGAGCCGGTCGCCAAAGGCAGACCCGAACGCCGACTCGGCCTCGGACCCGGCGCCCTGAAGATCTTCCAGGTAAAAGGTCTCACCGCGAACTCCAGCCCACTGGGCCCGGTCGGCGACCCCCTGGACTTCGGGATCCTTGCCGTTCACTTGGTCCTGTCCCGCCACCGCCCGTACCTCCCAGTGGCCGGGGCGCATCATGGCCACGGCGCCGCGATCGAAACTGAAGGCCTTTGCGGCAAGGTTTACCACGGTCTGCAGCACCCGGTCCAGGTCCAGGGTCGCGGTGATCTCGCGGCTGATCTCGAGCAACAGTGCCAGGTCTCGCGCCCGCCGTTCGGCCGAGAGAAGCTGGGCGTTGCGAAGCGCGATGGCTGCCGAGGCGGCCAGCCCTTCCAGGATTTCCCGGTCCCGGTCGTCGAAGATGCCCACTCCGCCGACCTTGTTGATGACCTGGATGGCACCCACGGTGACGCCCCTGGCCACCATCGCGGTCGCCATTACTGTCGTCGCGATCATCGAACTGGACCGATCGATCTTCTGTTCGAAGCGGGGATCCTGCATCGCTTCGGTCACCATGGTGGTGCGCTGCTTCCGGGCCACGTCACCGACGAAACCGGTGCCCACGGCCACGGTGGTACCCACCAGCTTCTGGCTGGAGGCCCCGAGGGCCAGGTGGCAGCGTAACTCCTCGCCCTCCGCGATCCACAGCGAACCGCCCTGGGCGCCGACTGCGCTCAGGACGGTGTCGAAGACCTTGGGAAGGAGCTCATCGATGTCGAGCGAGGAATTGAAGTCCAGGCTGATGCGGTGCAGCAGGCGGAGACGCTCGAGTTCCTCTCGCATCTCGGGTTCCGACGGGGTCAGGACGGCGGGGTCTTCAGGCATGAGTGTGACAATCTACCCCAAAAAACCAGATCAGCTACCAGAGGCCGACTAGAGGCTCTGGCAGCTGATCACCTGCCGGCAGGTGCCGGCATGCCTAGTACTTGGGCGGGAACTTGGCGGGAGCGATACGCTCTTCCAGCTCCTGGGGGGTCAGCTCGATGGCTTCGACGTCCCGATTGGTCGCCTGTTTGACCTGTTCCCGTTGCGCTGGGGTCAGGGTGATGCGCACGGAATCGCGGCTGTCTGACATGGTATCCTCCACCTGGCGACGAGGGTTGGCCTGCACCAATACAACGGCCGGAGCCCGGTTACCCCGGACTCCGGCCCGGGATGGTTACTTCGGCGTCACTGTGCCCGGAGCGATCCGCTCCTCCAGCTCCTGCACGCTCAACTCCAGTGCCTCGGCGTTCTTGCCGGTCGCCTTGCGGACTTCGTTCTGCTGTTCCGGGGTCAGCTTGATGCGGACCGGATCCTTGGACTGGGTCATGACAACCTCCTGGTGGGGTGGGCGCTGCAACGGGCAACGAAGAACTGGACTGAACTTGAAGCGCCATCGTGAAATCCCTGTGAATCCGCTCTTGCCCCCGCGTGAATCGGGGGTACCTTATCCATCCCTCGCCGGGCCGGAGCAGTGGATTGACCCTCTCTTTACGGCTTTTCGGGATTCCTTCCCTCACCCTCGCCGATACCAGCTCCCCTGGTCTCCTCGGTGGTGCCAAAGACCTTGCCCTGCTTGCCTTTCTGACCCTGGAGCCGGGCCCGCATTCCCGCGAAGAATTGGCGACGCTGCTCTGGGGTGAGTCCCCCGAAGTGCAGGCCCGCGGCTCGCTCCGACAGGCGCTCAGGCGCCTCAAGCGGGTGCTGGAGGAGGGGTTACGGGTGGACCGGGGGGTCGTGGAGCTGCAGCAACCCCCGGCTTGCGATGTTCTCCGATTTCACGATGCTCTTGCCGGAGACCCGTCGGAGGCTGCGGCGTTCGAGGTGCCCCGCCTCTTCAGCGGCCTGTCGGTTCACCATGCTCCCGCCTTTGAGGAGTGGGCGGACGCCGTGCGGACCCGAGTGCTCCGGCAGTATCTCGATCTGCTGGCCGGGCAGGCGCGGGAGGGCATGTACCAGTGGCGGTGGCGCGCGGCGGCGGAATGGGGCGAACGCTGGCTGACCAACGACCCCCTGTCGGACGAGGCGTGCCGTCTCACGGTCGAGGCATGGTATCTCGCCGGTGATACCGGGACCGCGATGCGCCGTTACCGGGCCTACGAGGAGCGGATCCGGGAAACCGGGGCCGACCTGGCGTCGGCCCTGGTGAAGCTGAAGCGGCAGATCGAATCGGATCGCAGCGGCGGCCCTCGCAAGCCGGTCTCCGAACAGTGGCTGGCCTTGGGCCCCCGGCTGGACAGCGCTCTGATCGGCCGGGAGGAGCAATGGCGCGTGCTCATGGAGACCTGGCGTTCCACTCACCGCGGCCGGGGCCAGGTCGTCCTCATGGAGGGGGAGGCCGGCGTCGGCAAGACCCGGCTGGCCGAGGAGTTCCTGCGCTGGGCCGGCGCCGAGGGCGCGACCGTGCTGCGGGGCCGAGGCTATGATCCCCGGGATGGGACCCCGTTCGGTCCGATTGTCGAAGCCTTGCGCGAAGGACTTGACGCTCCCGGCCTCGCCGGCGCCGACCCGGAGTGGCTGGTTGAGGCCAGCCGCCTGCTGCCGGAGCTGCGGCGGCGCTTTCCCGGCCTTCCGGAAACTCCCACCCAGACCGATGCCGCCGGCCGCTGGCGATTGTTCGAGGGCGTGGCCCAGCTGATCATGGCGATGGCCGCCGAGAGCCCGGTGGTCGTCCTGGTGGATGACGTGCAGTGGTGCGATGGAGAAACCTGCGCCTTGTTGCACTTCCTGGTGCGGCGCTGGGCGGGGGCTCCCGTCCTGCTGATTGCCACGCTGACGCTGGGCGAGCTGGAGCGCGACGCTGCCGCGGCGCGGCTCTGCCGCGCGCTCAGGATCCAGGCCCACGCGACCATCGTTTCGCTGAGCGCGCTGAACCAGGACCAGATCCTCAGCATGATTCACGACCTGGGCCGGCTGTCCCCGACCGGGGGTGGGAGCCGCTTTGCCCGCCGGGTATTCGAGGTGACCAGCGGTAACCCGTTCTACGTGATCGAGCTCCTGAAGACGCTCTTTGCGCAGGGACTGCTGGCGGTGGACAGTGGCAGCGGTACCTGGAAGACCGGCCCCGAGGTGAGTCTCGACGACTCCCGTCCGATTCCAATGCCGCGCACGGTGCAGGACGCGATCGCGGAGCGGGTGGCCCGGCTTCCGGATGACCTGCGCGACATGCTGGCCACGGTGGTGCTGGCGGGTCAGTCCTGCGAGACCGACCTGCTGTCGCACGTGCACGGGATCTCGCGGCTGCACGTGGCGATGCTGTGTGACGAGCTGGCAAGCCGGCGGCTGCTGATCGAGGGCGGGGGAGTCTACCGCTCAGCCCACGCGCTCATCGCCGAGGTGGTGCACGACGAGCTGACCGTGTCACGCCGCCGGGAGATCCATCGCAGCATCGCTCTCGCGCTGGATCACATCGCCGGGGAAGGAAGCCATGACCTGGCGGGACGGATTGCGCGGCACGCGGATCACGGCGGGGAGCCGCGGCTGGCGTTTCGTCATGCCATGGCGGCCAGCGAGCAGGCCCAGCGCCGCTATGCGATGGAGGAAGCGATGTCCTGGCTGGATCTGGCGGCGGCGACGGCAAAAACGACGGACGAAACCGACGAAGTAAACCGGCGGACCGGACAGCTACTCGAATTGGCGGGGTGGACGGAACCGCCGCATGCGGTGCGGCGCCCTTCGTTTACCAGTCCGGGACTGGCGAGATCGGACTTCGATTTTCAGCCGTAGGGGCGCACAGCTGTGCGCCCCTACTGAGGGCCGCCCAGCGCCCGTTTCATGTCCTCAGCTTTTTGCCAGCGCTGGTTGGGGTCCTTCTCCAGGGCCTTCTTGAGCGCCTCGGCGATGGGCGCGGGCGTCTCCGGTCTCCGATCCCGCACATCCGGCGGGGGGGCGGTGAGCTGGAGCTGCAGCACCATCGCTTCGCTCCGGTGGTGGAACGGAGGTTGGCCGGCCAGCGCCTCGTATAGAACGCAGCCCAGGGAGTAGAGGTCGCTGCGATGGTCCAGCGTTTCCAGGGCGGACACCTGCTCCGGACTCATGTAGGTCGAGGTTCCTACCGTAAACCCCGACTTGGTCAGCCGCTCCGTCCCCGCCGCTTCGATCGCCTTGGCGATGCCGAAGTCCAGCAGCATCGCGCCCTCGGGGGAGAGCACGATGTTGTCGGGCTTCACGTCCCGGTGCATGATCCCGCGATCGTGGGCGTACCCCAGCGAAGAGAGCACGTCATTCGCCAGCCGGACCACTTCCTCGACCGGCAGCTGCCGCTCCTGGTCCATCCGCATTCGCAGCGTGGGCCCCTCGGCAAAGCTCATGGTGTAAAAGACCAGCCATTCCCGCTCGCCATAGTCGAGCAGCTTGGTGATGAGGGGATGATCGAGGCGGGAGAGCAGGCCGATTTCGCGGAGGAAGCGCTGGGCCGTGACGCTGACCGCCAGCTCGGGATGGAGCACTTTCAGCGCAACCCGGTGCCCGGCGCGATCGGTGGCCAGGAATACCCGGCCGGCGCCGCCGCGGCCGAGTTCGCGCTCGACGTCGTATCGGTCCGAGAGGGCCTGTTGAACCATAGGGAGAAGATCGCGGCGGATGCAGCAACTCCAATGTGCTGGATGGCAGGAAAGTCGCGGCGATTGCCGTCTGACGCAAGAGGGCGGAGGGCAGATGGCAGATGGCAGATGGCAGATGGCAGATGGCAGATGGCAGATGGCCGAAGCTATCGGCTATCGGCTCTTGCTGTCAGCTGGTGCGGATGATCACCTGGCGGCCCAGCACCTTTTCCAGCACATCCGACTTCTGGCCGGCGCTCCAGCATTCGAGGGCCAGGTCGGCGCCGGCCAGGCGGGGAATCGCGGTCAGCAGCAGGCGGGAACGGTTGAGGTCGGTCGTCACACTTTCCACCGTGGCCGTGTGACCCCGATCGAGGCCATCGGCCACCCGCAGAATTCCCGAGAGCCGCCGGACGATATCCTGGTCATCCGAGCCCAGGCTGGCAAACTCCTCATGTTTGCGCCGGGGACCCCGGCGGCGATGGTAGCGGCTGATCAGCGCGACCAGGTTGCGTTGCCGGGGGTCGAGATTGAGCCGCTCGGCGTGCATGATGAGCTGGTAGCTGTGGCGATGATGCCGGCGGTAGCTCACCATCTGGCCGACATCGTGGAGTAGCGCCGCGGCCTCGAGGATCCCCCGCTCCTCAGGATCGGGTTTCAGCACCTCCGCCAGCTGATCGTAGAGCTGGAGGGCGAGCAGCCGGACGTGCTCCACGTGGCGGCGGTCGCCATGACAGCGCTCCACGAACTCCCGCATCAGCCGGAGCGGGTCCACCGCCACCGGCACCGCTTCCATCCCCACCATTTCCAGCAGCAGACCCTCGCGAAGGCCATAGGCGCTGATGGTCAGCTCCCGGGCCTCGATGAGGTCCAGGATCGCGGCGGTGACCACCAGGCCGGCAACGATGATATCGGCCCGCTGGGGGTTCAAGCCCGGGATACGGATCCGCTGTTCCGGCGTCATGGGACCCATCCACTCGACCAGGTGCTCCACTTCGGCCGCCTTCACGGTCAGGCCGTGCACCGGGTTCTGGGGCGGCATCCCGCGCCGGGTGGCCGCGATCCGGCCCAGGTTGGTGAAGGTGCCCCCGGATCCGATCATGTTGGCGCCGACCCACTGCTTTCGGGGAAAGGCCTTGCGAACTCGCTTGCGAACCTCGGCACGAAGCGCCGCCATCTCCTTGCGGCTGTCACGCTTGCCGGGGAGCCAGGTCTCCGTGGTGCGAACGGCGCCAAAGGGTAGCGAGGTGCTGTACTCCACCAGCCCGTCCACCGCGCCGATCAACTCCAGGCTGCCGCCCCCGATGTCTGCGACGATGGTCCGCCCGCCTTCCAGCTGGAAGTGATGGGCGACGGAGCGGTAGCTGAGCGCAGCCTCGTAGCCCGCCTCGATGATGCGCAGCGGGATCTCCAGCTCTTCCCGCACCATGTGGGCGAAGTCCTCGCCATTCTCGGCGTCCCGAACCGCGGCGGTCGCTACCGCATTGAGCCGGCGAACGCCGCGGCGCTGGCAGACTTCCCGCATCCGGCGCAGCGTCTGGAAGGCGCGCTCGATCGCCGCGTCGTC
>JBDTTZ010000236.1:0-5170 GCA_040008015.1 Gemmatimonadota bacterium | reverse complement strand
GTCACCCTGATTGATGGTGTCCGGCGTGTAATCCACCAACCCCGCAAGACTATTCTACCAGTTTCTCTGAGTCTCTGAGTTGAAGACGGTGCTTCGCGAAGGAAGCCTGCGGGACCCGGACGGGCGGGCCCCCATCTCCCACTGTGACATTGGTCTGCGCGCGGGTCCTCCCCAAAGCTGAGGTTGCCATGACGAGACGACTGTCCTGAACCAGGATTGCACGGTGAGGAGGCATATCCATTGCACCAACTACCCACCGAACCCACATTTTGACCAGTACTCCATGGTTCGGCAGAGTACTTAAGCGACAACCCCTCAATCGGTTACCGTTACCACCAACCGGGTCCGCAGTCCCCGGGGGTGTCCCAAGAAACCTCCGTCCCCGTGTCAGGAGCCTTTCCCATGCGCAAATTGCAAGCTGCCGCTCTCCTCTCCGTCCTTACCGCTACGCTGGGCTTAAGCGCCTGCGGCAGCAACGACGAGGGTGATACCCTGAACGACACCAATGCTACGCAGATCGGTGCCGCGCTCGCCGCCCAGCTGGGCAGCACGCCGGCCTCCTTCACCGCGACCGGCGTCTCCAACGGCACCGTGGGCGGCGGCTTCTTCGGCGCCCGGGCGATGGCCACCGCCCGCTGGGCCCAGGGCGCCCTCCCCAACCTGACGTTCCAGGCCCCCTGTCCCTCGGTGGATGACCTGACCGACGCGGACGGCGACGGCGTGCTGGACGACGCGACCTTCACCTTCACCCAGGCCGATTGCACCAGCGGCGCCTTCTATACCACCGGCGCCATTCACCTGGTGGATCCCTCGTCGGTCGCGGTCGGCTACAGCGGCACCTTCCTCAATTTCCTGGTGCACTTCACCGGCAGCGGCAACGACTTCGCCCAGATCAAGCTGAACGGCAGCCACGCCGTGCTGGGGACTCCCAGCTCCGGCACGCTGGATGAGAACATTACCACCACGGTGGATGCCTCGGACAACGGGCAGACCCTGCATGGCTCGCTCTCCAACAACTGGTCCATCCAGTTCGACGTGGCCCAGGGCGACGCCATCGAGATGGATGCCCCGCTGCCGGACGGCGACTTCGACGCCCAGGGCAGCTTCGTCTATAACGTCAACGGGCAGCGCTTCTCCCTGAGTATCCGGACCGAGAGCGCGCTGGTCTATAACTCCACCTGCGCCGGCGCGCCCAATCCCTTCGACAGCGGCGAAGTTCGCGCCCACCTGGGCGGGCCCAACGGCAATGTGTACGTGAAGATCACCTACAACGGCTGCGGGGTGGAGCCGACGGTGGAGCTGTTCGGGCGGAATAGCTGATGGCAGGTAGCAGATAGCTGATGGCAGATAGCTGATGACAAAGCGGAGGGCAGGGGTCGATCCTCGGATCGGCCCCTGTTCTTTTGCGCTTCTGCGTATCAGTCCTCGGCGGGCCTCGCGGTTGCTCGGTGAGCCTCGGCGTTGAAGCGTACCTGAACCAGGGGCTTCACCGTTGCCTACGCTCGCATTCCCATGCGGACTGCGCGCTTCCTGGTGGGATGGCGTGACGGGTCTCCTTGACCCTGCCGGACCGGGCCCATATCTCTCAGCCATGACCTCGACTCCCGAACCAGCGCGCCGGCTGCTCCTGGTGGACAACGACCCGGCGGTGGTCCGCACCACTAGCCGGCTCCTGCGGGATGCGGGTTACCAGGTCGTCACGGCCAGCTCGGCCAAGCAGGCGATCGATCTCCTGGGCGGCCCGGAGCCCTTCACCTGCGCGGTGCTCGACGTGGTGCTGGACGACGCGATTGACGGGATCGAGATCGCCCGCTGGATCAAGGCCCATCACCCCCAGATGCACATCGTCATCGCGACCGGCAAGCCGGGGTTCGTTCCGCCGGCCGGTGTCACCTACCTCCGGAAACCGTATTCGATTGACGAGATGCGGCGCGCGGTGATCTTCGGAGGATGAACACTGGTAGAGATGCGGAGAGCGATGGTGTTGGAGAGTTCGGACGTATCACCTGAAAGGCTGGTACGATGAGTTCTAAAGACATCGGCATCGTCGCGGTGTTCGCGATCGCCGCACTCCTGGCGGGCGTCATGCTGCTGCGGCCGGTCATAAACGCCTGGGCACGGAGGCTCGGTGGCGAGGCCGCCAACCCAGAGCTTTCAGCCGCCATCGCCGAGCTGCGGGAGCGGATGGCCGTATTGGAAGAGCCGAATGCGCGGCTGCAGGAGCTTGAGGAGCGCCTCGATTTTGCCGAACGGGTGCTGGCCCAGAGGAACGAGCGATCGCCCATGCCGCTACCCCGGGCCCCAGGGTGAAATGATCTGACCTTTCGGCTGCGCGTTGGGAAGAGACTAGGGTAGTGGTTCCCCCTTCCCCTGTGCGGGGGAAGGGGGACAGGGGTTAGGGCTGCGAATCGTGGGGCGTGCCTGCCGGCACGGCATGAGAGATTTTGGATCTCGTAAACCCGGGGCTCCGTCGCACGCTTTGCGCGCTCCTCGCCCCGGGCTCTCGGCAGGACGGGCCCTAGCGGGCCCTGCCTCAAATGCTGCCGCGAGTTGGTTCTCCATGCAGTTGGCCACCGTAGCGGTTCCCCTCTCCGATTAGATTACCGCGATGCGATATCCAACTCTGATGTTCCTGGCGGCCGCGCTCTGCTCCGCGTCCGGCTGCTCCCCGAAGGCCCCTGAAAAACAGACCCCGCAGGTCCCTGCCAACCAGATCCAGACCCCGACCATGACCCAGGACACCCGCGACCCGTCGACGCTGACGTATGCCCCGGCGTTGAACGTGCAGATCGACAAGATGACCAGGACGCCCTCAGGTCTCTACTATTTCGACCGGGTGGTTGGCACCGGCGCCTTGGCGGAAAAGGGCAAGAAGGTCTTCATGGGGTACGTCGGCTCCATGCCGGACGGGCGGGTCTTCGACCAGAGCGGGCCGGGCACGCCGTACCCGGTGGTGCTGGGGCGAGGGGCAGTGATCGCGGGATGGGATGAGGGGATCATCGGGATGAAGGTCGGCGGCAAGCGGCTGCTGGTAGTCCCGCCGTTGCTGGCGTATGGCAACGCCTCGCCCGGGGCGGGGATCCCGCCCAACGCGACGCTGGTGTTCGAGGTCAGCCTGGAGAAGGTGGAGTAGCGGCGATCTCTCATGGCGTTCTTCGTGATGTTGGCTGGCCTTTGCACCTAAGCAAGTCTCGCGACCCACGCTGACCGTCTATTCGCCGACCGGGAAGAACACCGGCGCGGCGGTGATCGTGTTTCCCGGCTGCGGCTATCAGATCCTCGTCATTCAACACGCCGCCGGGTCCCGGTGGAATTGCATCTGTACGCCGAAGGGCGGCACGCCTTTGGGCTCCGGGCGACAAAGTTTCCGATTACCGCATGGCCCCGGCTGGTCGAAACGTGGTTGCGGACCATCGGCATGGTTTCGTTGTAGATCGCCGCCGGAGCCCGGCCTACTTCTTCGAGGATGCGCTTCGGGCCCGAGCCGCGGCGTTGGCGGCCACCGCGGACCGGATCAGTTTCTTGAAAGCGGCCTCGTTGAGCTTCCCGCCTTCGCGAAGGTCGATGGCTCGGCGCGTGTTCCCCTCGAGGCTGGAGTTGAACAGCTTCCGGGGGTCCGGGAGCGAGGCGCCACGGAAAAAGGTGAGCTTCACGACCTGCCTATACGACTCCCCGGTACAGACACCGCCGTCATGGGACCAGACCGGAATACCCGGGTTCGTCGGCTTCACCCATTTCCATTCCTCCTGGATCTCCGGGTCCGCGTCGTGAATGAGCCGGCGAATCCGGGCGAGCGTCTCGCCCCTCCAGTCTTCCAGGTCCTCTATCCTTTGCGTGATCTCCTTCGAAGCAGCCGCCGCGCTGTTCGGGGCAGGTTTTGCTTTCACGATTCACTCCGATTCGAGTTGGTTGTCCTCGTGGTCGAGCCAATCAACGCTTCCATGGCATCAGCGCCGACGATGCGTCCAATGGGCTGACCGCTGAGCAGGCGATCCAGCACGTCGAAGCAGATGTGCCAGCCCGCGGCGCCCATCGAAATGAAGCCACGGTTGATGTTGTGCCAGAGCGTGAGCCGAGTGCCGCCGCCCAGCGGTTCCAGCTCCCAGCGGATGTCCTGCGCGCCCCAGCTGAATTCGAGCACCCTGGGCGCGTCGGCCCGCTTCCCCCGGGTCTCGGAGACTTGCGTCGGCGCCCCCACGGTGGAGAGCTTCGCGCTGCCAACGCTACCGAGGTTCCGGTCCGAATCGAACGGAGCCCATTCGCGGAGCTGCTCGGGGTCAGTGAGCGCCTTCCAGACCTGGGCCGGAGGGTGGCGGAGTCTCGCCGACCAGAACCAGCGTCCACTTCTCCCCTTCTTTCTGGACCAGGGCGCCATAGGCGGCGCCCGGCGCGTACGGCTCAGGGCTGTTCATGTGCTCGCCGCTTGCTTCACGAGCGCGCCGATCCTTGCCTCCTCGGCGGCGGTCAACTCCTTCAGCCCGAACGCTGTGGGCCACATGTGGCCTTGGTCGAGGTTCGCCTTGTCGCTGAAGCCGAGCGTCGCGTATCTCGTCTTGAACTTCTCAGCGCTCTGGAAGAAGCAGACGACCTTGCCGTCTTTGGCGTACGCGGGCATGCCGTACCAGAGTTTCGGCGCGAGGGCCGGCGCGCTGGCCTTGATGATCGCATGGAGCCGCTCGCCCATGGCGCGCTCCGGCCCGCGCAACGCCGCGATCTTGGCAAGCACGGCGCTTTCCTCGTCCGCCCGGGAGCCGCGGCGCGAGGCCGTCTTCAGCTCTTTGACCCGTTCCCGCATCGCGTCCCGTTCCTCGTCCGTGAATCCCTCGACCTTGCCCTTCACGGTGGCGCGCCGGGCGGACTTCTTTCCATCCTTTCGGATCTTAGCGCGCATGGCTTTTCCTTCCTTTCACAGTGGGTGCCTTCTCCATCTTATCCAGGTGTTGCTCCAGGGCATCGACGTGCTTTGACCAGAAGCGGCGGAACGGCTCCAGCCACGCGTCGACTTCCTGGAACGGCTTGGGGTTCAGGCGATAGACCCGCCGCTGGGCGTCCACGCGCGACTGGACGAAACCACCCTCGCGCAGCACCTTGAGGTGCTTGGAGACCGAAGGTTGAGGCAGGCGAAGCTGCTGCATCAGCTCGCCCACCGAGCGATCGGAAGAGGAAAGCA
>JBDTTZ010000235.1:0-3378 GCA_040008015.1 Gemmatimonadota bacterium | reverse complement strand
GTCTGGCCGGTCTTGAAATCCTTGCCGCCGATCGGCACGCCCTTGTCCTTCGCCAACTTCTCCATCGCGGGGAAATCGCAGGTCAGGTTGGGTGCCCCGTTGGCGAAGGGCACACCCTCCATCAGCGCGGCCCAGGCGTAGAGCATGGAGGGCGCGATGGTGACATCGTTGGCCTCCATTGCATTCTCGAACGATTCCAGCGTCTGGTGGGCGGCGCCGGCCGTGATGAAGATTTCGGTCGAGGCGCACCACACGATGACCAGCCGGTCGCACCCATGCTTCGCCTTGAAATCCCGCATATCCTTGCGGAGCGCCTCGGCCAGCTCGCGCTTGTTCTTGCCCTGCTTCACGTTGGTGCCGTTCAGCCGCTTCACGTAGTGCTGGTCGAACACGGCCGGCATCGGCGCGATGCCTTTCAGGAAATCCTTGATCGGCTCCACGTGCTCGTGCTTGTCGAGCACGCCGCAATGAAGACAGGACTCGTACGCGTTGTCAGGAACCGGGTCCCAGGCGCCGAAGACCAGGTCGTCGAGTCCCGCGAGGGGGACAAAATCCTTGATGAGCGGGGTGCGGCCGTCGGTGCGCTTGCCCAGCCGGATGGTCCCCATCTGGGTGAGAGAGCCCACCGGCTTGCCCTTGCCGCGACGGGCCAGCTCCACGCCGGCAATGAAGGTAGAAGCGACGGCCCCCAGGCCGACACAGAGCACTCCGAGCTTTCCCTTGGCCGGCTGTACCTGCCGAGCATTCGACTTCGCCACGTTCATTGTCCTTTTTGAAGTGTCACCTGGTAGACGTACACAAACCGCTGCACCACGGTGATGAGCGACGCAACCGCCAGAAGAGCAACGATGACTTCGAGCACGATGGCCCGGGGTCCGGCGCCCACGAGAACAGACATTACACCGAGCCCGACGATGCGTTCCGCCCGCTGCGCGATCCCCACCTTACAATCCAGACCCAGGCCTTCGGCCCGGGCCCGGGCGTACGACACCAGCAGCGAGGCGAGGATCGCGACCATGCAGATCACCACGGCCAGGTAGCGCCACCGCACGTCCGGCGCCAGCAGCAGGTAGGTGGCAATCCCGATGAAGGTGGCGCCGTCTCCCACCCGGTCCAGCGTCGAGTCATAGAATGCGCCGAACTTGGTTACCTGCCCGGTGAGCCGGGCCACCTGCCCATCGAAGGTATCCACCACCCCGCTGAACAACAGCAATGCCCCGCCGACCCGGATCCAGCCCGCGCCGTACGCGACCGCCGAAAGCAGCACGACCAGGGTGCCGATGGTGGTCAGGGTATTGGGCCGGACGCCGGTACGGAGCAGGCGGTTGACGACCGGATTGATCAGCGCATAGAAGGCGCGCTCCAGTGGAGCCAGGAGCTTCACGGAACCAGGTTCTCCCCGCGCTCGAGGGCGGAAATTCGCCGGATCAGCGCCGCGAAAGGATAATAGCGAGAACGGGTTAGGGAAAGTGATTCGGCCTGCGGACGAATCATCCCGAGCGAAGCGAGGAACCTTCATGGACGCAATCTGGCGAGGGGTCGGTACTTGAGTGTGACTTGCCGGTTTTCGGGGAAAATCAGTACAGCAGGAAGGGACGTCGCCGGACCTTGAACTGGTCCAGGCCGGGCTCCCACGCGGCGACGATCGATTGCGGATCGTCCCCCCGCTCCAGCGCGGTCCGGAGCGTGGGGCCGCCGGCCAGCCGGTCGAACTGGGGCGCCACCAGCCGAAACCGGCTTGGGTGCAGCCGCCGGATGATCGAAAGCAGCACCACCGCGGTGTGAGTGGGATCGTACTTCTCTCGATCGGTGACGTGAAGCCGGATACCCGCCAGCGCCGTATCCACATACTTGGCGTCGCCCGGGGCGTGGGGAGTGAACTTCACTGATCGAAACTCGACGCCGGGGAGATCCACCGTCTTCAATTCGTGCAGCACCGCCGCGGTATCCAACCACGGCGCGCCCACCTGCTCGAACGGCGCATCGCTGCCCCGCCCCACCGAGAGATTGGTTCCTTCGAACAGGCAGGTTCCAGGATAGTGGAAGAGACTTTCCAGCGTATGCAGGTTCGGGCTGGGCCGGATAAAGGGAAGCCCGGTTTCATCCAGCATTTCGGAACGGTGCCACCCCCGGACCGGAATAATGGTCAGGGAAACGGTGATGGAAAGATCACTCTGGGCCAGCCGGGCCAGTTCGCCCAGGGTCATGCCGGGCCGCATGGGCATGGCGAGAGCCCCGACAAAAGAGCGGTAAGCGGTGTCCAGCAGGTTCCCCTGCACCGCGCCGCCGATTGGATCGGGTCGGTCCAGCACCAGGACCGGAATTCCGTGCCGCCCGGCCGCGCGCATCACTTCAATCGTAGTGGAGAAATAGGTGAAGTAGCGGGCCCCCACATCGGGGAGATCCACCAGCAGAATGTCGATCCCGGCCAGCATGGTATCGGTGGGGGAGTATGTTCGGCCGTAAAGGCTGTAAATTGGTATCCCTGTGGCCGAATCCCGAGTAGACAGGACCGCTTCACCCGGCGCCGCGGTTCCCCGGAACCCATGCTCCGGAGTGAACAGCGCGACCAGGTTGACCTGCGCTGCCCGGAGCCGTTCCACCGCGTGCTGCCCGCGCGAGTCCAGGCTCCCCTGGTTGCTCACCAGGCCGACGCGCTTTCCCTGGACCAGTTGCAGGCTGTCCTCGATCAGCACCTCGAGGCCAGGCCGCACGCGGTCGGCAGGCCCCGGTGCGCCGGCACAGGCCAGCAGCCATCCGAACAACCCCAGCGCTGAGAGCAGCCCTTGCATCATCGTTCTCTGATTCTCCTTGCCGTACTGGCCGCCGCCTGCAGCAAAATCCCCGCCCCGGGTCCATTTCCCCAACCGGATCCGCCGCTTACCCTGATGCCGGAGCCGGAGATCGAGTCACCGCTGCCGATGATCGCGGCCCGGGTGCAGGTGGACCAACTGCTCGCCTCGCTGCCCCTGCGCGATAAGGTCGCCCAGATCGTGATGCCGTGGGTGATCGGTGGCTATGCCAGCTTCGACGACTCGAGTTTCAGCCGGGTGGAGCGCTGGGTGGACTCGCTCCACGTCGGCGGGATCATCGTCTCGATCGGTTCACCGATGGACGTGGCCGCCAAACTCAACCGGCTGCAACGGCTCTCCTGGCTGCCGCTGCTCATTGCCTCCGATCTCGAAGGCGGCACCGCGTTCCGCCTGAACGGTGGCACCGCGTTCCCCACCAATATGGGCGTCGCCGCCACCGGAAGCGACCTCGATGCCTACGAAATGGGCCGGATCACGGCACTGGAAGGGCGCGCAGTCGGCATTCACCTGAATTTCGCCCCGGTGGCCGACGTCAACAACAACCCGGCCAACCCCATCATCAATA
>JBDTTZ010000234.1:0-5209 GCA_040008015.1 Gemmatimonadota bacterium | reverse complement strand
CTTCGTCGGTTCTGGCCGCTTCGCGGGGAACCCTTTGCGCCTCCTCCCGCTCCGCGCCGGCCTGGCATATGTTTATAAAAGCGGAAATAATCGACACATTATCGAGATGTGTCGATGCGCGCGACATGGGTGTTGATGGTCGGGACGTCGGAGGCCAGAAATTCCAATATGTCGACAAAAGCCGATAAAATCGACATATTGTGAAGACGTGTCGATGGGAGAGACATAACTTCAAACCCCGGATCCCTGTGGTAACCCTCAATTCTGCAAGACCTTACAATGGCCTCCCCTTATTACCGCCCCGAGGAGACTTGGAAAGCCGGGCAGTGCTCAAGGCCTGTATCGAGGCTCGAGCCGCCGTGGCCGCCCTCAACCAGGCGGGCAAGCTGCTCCCCAATCAGAATGTCCTGATCAATACGATTCCCCTGCTTGAGGCCCAGGCGAGCTCGGAGATCGAGAACATCGTGACCACGGCCGATACCTTGTTCCGCTTTGCGGAATCGAGCGAGGCGGCACTGGCGGATCCGGCGACCAAGGAAGCGTTGCGGTATCGGACCGCTCTGCGCCGTGGGTTGACGTTGATCCGGCAACGTCCCCTGGTCACCGCGACCGCGGTGGAGGTCTGCCGGACCCTGTTGGGTCATGAGCTGGGTGTGCGGCAGCTGCCGGGGACCGCGCTCCTCAATCAGGCGACGAAACGGGTGATCTATACCCCCCCGGAAGGCGAAACGCTGCTGCGGAATCTGCTCGCCAACTGGGAGCGTTTTCTTCATGACTCGGAAGACCTGGATCCACTGGTCCGGATGGCCATCGGACACTATCAGTTTGAAGCCATTCATCCATTCACCGACGGCAATGGCCGCACCGGCCGCATCCTGAACGTTCTTTTTCTCGTCGAGCAGGAGCTCCTGGAGCTGCCCATTCTCTACCTGAGCCGGTCCATCATTCGGAGCAAGAGTGATTACTACCGGCTGCTCCAGGCGGTGACCGCGAAGCGGGCATGGAACGAATGGATCATCTACCTGCTCGGCGGGGTGGCGGAGACGGCGCGGTGGACCACCGAGCGCATTCACGCCATTCGAGACCTGATGCTGGAGACGGCGGCCTATCTGAAGCGGGAAGTGCCCGGGATCTACAGCCGGGAACTGGTGGAGCTGATGTTTACCCAGCCCTATGCCCGCATTCGCAACGTGGTGGAGCTGGGCATCGCGAAGCGGCAGGCGGCCGCGACCTATCTGAAGCGACTGGTGGCGCTGGGAGTGCTCAAGGAAAGCAAGGTGGGCCGGGAGAAACTGTTTATCAATCCCCGGCTGATGAAGCTGCTGACCGCGGAGGAGCCGGGGGATCTCCGCTTTCCCGATCGAGGGCGTAGTAGCCGGGTGCGTCGAAAACTGTAGCTTACGACGACATGACCACGACGTGGGTACTCGAACGAACGGCCAGCGAGGCCTTCCCCTTCCGGATTTCGATCGAGCAGGGCGACCAGCTGGTAGTCGCCGTTCGCGCGAAGGCCCGTTGGCCCGGACCCGGTCAGCAGATCTTCTGTCTGCGGGAGCGGGAGTTGGATCCGGCGGAGCCATTGCAACTCATCGAGCGGGTGCCGGTAGCGGCGATGGCAAAGATCGGACGGAAGCTCACCGTGACCCTGGATCGCGGCAGCCGGAAGCGATGCGAGTTCCTGGCTGTAGCCAAGCCGCGGAGTGATGGGCAGGGAAGCTACGAGCAGATCTTCTTTCGTACCGAAAGCGGTATTCGATCACACCGCTCCCGGAGTCGAGTGGAGCTACGCGCCAACCCGGATACGATGACGGTGATAGTGGACAGCGCCGAGCGGTATCCCTGGACATTTCCCGGCGCGACGATAGAACGACGGAAGCTCGCGGTCGGTGACTACGCGCTCGAGCGGGAGGAGAGGATTGTCGCCGTGGTTGAGCGGAAGAGCTTCGACAACCTGCTGGGCGACGTGGGTGCCATCCAGGCCTTGCATCACCAGTTGGCCGACCTGGCCAGCCATGAGGCCGCCGCGCTGGTGATTGAAGCCGACTACCGCGATTTTCTCGATCCGGCTCGGCTTCGGGGGCGCTGGCCCGCGGCGCACCTCGCACGGGTCCTCGCCGAGCTGCACGCGCTGCATCCCCGGTTGCCGATGGTCTATGCCGGCAATCGCAAGACGGCGAACGCCTGGACCCAGCATTTTTTTCTCGCCCTTGCCAGCGGAGAGGATGCTGCCGCGTCCCAGTTGTCACTCGCGATCGCCGAGCGGCTGGACCAGTTCCCCCGCCCCGCCGGCATTGACGATCAGATCAGGCACCAGGTGTTGCGCGAACTTCCCGATGGTTTCGGCCTGGCAGACGTGACGAGCCGGCTTCCCGAGGTGCCGGTTGCCCGGGTAAAGCGGGTGCTGGGGCAATTGCAGCGGGATGGTAAGCTGTTCAAGAGCGGGAGGGGAGCGGGGGCCAGGTGGCGGCGAGCATTGGCATCGGAGTCATCCTGAGGGAGCGAACTTCGGCGAGCGACCGAAGATCTCCTGGACGGCCGCACCCCCGTGCACAAGATCACTCCGCACTTCCCACGTCCGGCAACGCCGCCAGGTTCGACGGCTTGGCGGTCGAGAAATCCTCGGAGCGGGTCGCCGTGGACCGGCTCGCCTTTCGGGTGCTCCAGCCCACGGGTCGCCCTCACGGACGACCCTACGCCAATGTTTCGCCCATCCGACTGCGGTGGTGGAATTCCTTGAGGAATTCATCGCCCAGGCGCGATGGGCGACCTGTGGGTAGGGGCGGGCATGCGCCCGCCCCGTCTTGCCGCTCCAACCATCTTCCCGTGTCGAAGGCCGGGTCGCCGTATTCGTGTTTCCGGGATGGGTGCAACCGGCATCGACGTGATGTTCAGCGCGCACGCTGTGCGCGCCTTCACTCGCTTCATTCAGGGCGGGCCTTTCAGGTCCGGGAAAAGGCGCCACATCAATTGGCCAACTAATTGGCCAGTGTAATGGCTAAGTAGTCCACTGCGTGACAGTTAATATATTGTCTTATAATACTTTATATGGCACTTGAAATTGGCCATCTAAGTGGCCATATTTCTGCCGATGACTCTTGCTGCCATGGAGCCGATGCTCCCGAGTGATCCCGCGCTGAGCACGCGCGCCTCCGAGATATTCGGAGCGGCGGAGCGTTTGGGACGCCATCTCCATCCAGTAACGTTGAGTGCCGTGGCCGATCTGCTGCGTACCGTGAATTGCTATTACTCAAACTTGATCGAGGGACACGACACCCATCCCACCAGTATCGAGCGGGCCATGAAGCAGGACTATTCTGCGAATACGACGGCCCGCAACCTCCAGATCGAAGCCTTGGCGCATATCACCGTCCAGAAGCTCATCGAGGAGCGGCTGGAGCACGAACCATCCGCCAACGTATGCGGTGCAGATTTCATAGGCTGGATCCACGCTGAGTTCTACCAGCTGCTGCCCGAAGAGTTTCGCGTGGTTCGGGATCCGGAGAGCGGCAAGGAAGAACCAGTGATCCCGGGAAAGCTGCGGCACTTCCAGGTGACAGTGGGGAACCACATTCCGGCCGCTTCGGATCAACTTCCGGCCCTGCTCGAACGGTTCGCCCTGGTGTATGACCCCAGCACTCGGCCCCGTACTGAGGCTCTGGCTGCACTGGGTGCGGCGCATCACCGGTTGCTGTGGATCCATCCGTTCGGCGACGGCAATGGCCGAGTGACTCGACTCATGACCGACGCCTACCTGCGTCGGATCGGCCTCGGCGGCCACGGACTGTGGACGGCGTCCCGCGGCCTGGCGCGTCACCGCGATGACTACAAGAAGCTCCTCGCGAATGCGGATCACTCGCGTTGGGACGACCATTTTTTTCTCGATATCTGTGCCGACCAGATCAAGTATATGGCAGGGCTGTTGGATATTGACGGCCTGGCGGATCGCGCATTGAAGTATGGCAAGGGCCGCGAAGTTGGCTTCATCGCCGGCCCCCTGACGGGGAGAAACTGGCGTCCAGCGGCGACGCTTTTTCTTCGCAATCTGGTATATCGAGGCTCGATACCGCGGGGTGAGGTCGAGGCTATTACCGGGATGTCTGACCGTACCGCAAGACGGCTGGTCAACGAGCTTGTTGCGGAGGGGTTCATTGAGTCGGATACACGACGGGCGCCACTTCGTTTGCGAATACCAGCACATGCCGCACCCTATCTCCTGCCAGATCTGTTTAACCCGCCGACAGAAGGACTGAAGACTAGGGACTAAGGACTGAAGACCAGGGGTCCCAAAGTCCTTGCACTTAGTCCCTAGTCCTTTTGGTTAGCGCCCCGAAGGGGCGCGAGATGTTAGCCGGGGCGACAGCCCCGGGATTGTGAGATCCCAAAGTCATCATGCCGTGCCGCCAGGCACGGGAGAAAGGGGCTGACCTTAGGTCGGCCCCTACACATTGGCGCGTGGGTCATGGGCGCGCCTTCGGCGCGGGCCGGGTGCGCCCCGCCAGGGGCGCGAGCGTGTAGAAACGGGATCCAAAGACTCACGTGCCGTGCCGCCAGCCACGGAGAACGGGCCGAGGCCGACAAAGAAAAAGCCCGGCGATTTAACGCCGGGCAGGGAGACATCGCAAGAATTAGTCGCTGCTTTTTTCTCTAAACGGACCCACTTGGCCACGCTGCTCCAGGAACTCACGCTCAGCAGAATCCCTGGGAGGCCGTGACATACCAGTCGTGTCCGTGCGTTCCTGGGAGGCCCGCACTTTGGCAAGGCGCTGGGGCCACGCCCGGGACAGATCTCGTAAACTATTGTCGTTATTAATCATAACTCAATCTCGCTGAAGGCTTCTGAGATCTGAGGATACCACCTGTAGCCTTTGATGGCAACTTACTGGCCAAAAGCTTTGCTGTCAGGTCTTTCGACTATGAAGCTCGCGTAGAAGGTTCTGGAGGATTTCCTCAGTAACGGGAGTTCCATTCGCAGCCATTTCCTTGAGATCCAGAAAAGCCTTCCACGAGCCTTCCTTGTCGAGCTTGGGACGAAGCCACGTCATGTCCAACTCGTCGCCAAAGGCTGCCATCATGTCGATGGCTTGCTGACCGTACGCAGTGGTTTTCCAATGCATGAATCCCACCACACGATCAGCCAGAACCACTTCCTTGGTCACGATAACAAATACGGACTTGCCCGCCCGTACCATCTCGGTGGGATCCTCGATGA
>JBDTTZ010000233.1:0-16111 GCA_040008015.1 Gemmatimonadota bacterium | reverse complement strand
CCGCCTCCAGGGAAGTCGGCCCCGCCTTGTTCATGTCGCTGCTCATCATCACTCTGTCATTCTTGCCGGTCTTTACACTCGAAGACCAGGAGGGTCGGCTCTTCCGACCACTCGCGCTGACCAAGACCTTTGCGATGGCTGCCGCGGCGCTGTTATCTGTCACGCTGGTGCCGGTGCTGATGGGCTTCTTCGTCAAAGGCCGGATTCGACCGGAAAGCTCCAACCCACTCAACCGCTGGGCTGCCGCCCTTTACCGACCAGCGCTTCGATGGGTACTTCGCTGGCGGCTGCCGGTCCTTGCCGGGGCTGTTGCGGTGTTCCTGCTGACGCTTATACCGCTAGGAAGACTGGGGAGCGAATTCATGCCGCCCTTGCACGAGGGCAGCCTGATGTACATGCCCAACACCCTGCCCAGTATCTCCCTCGCCCAGCAGCGCCGGCTGCTCCAGCTCCAGGACAGTATTCTCATGACCTTCCCGGAGGTGGAATCAGTATGGGGAAAGGCCGGACGCGCCAATACGGCGACCGACTGGGCACCGGTGTCAATGGTCGAGACCACCGTGAACCTCAGGCCATTGTCTCAATGGCGCAGCGGAATGAATTACGACCGGCTCACCGCTGAGATGGACCAGGCGCTGCGCTTTACCGGAGTCATGAACAGCTGGACGATGCCCATCAAGAACCGGACGGACATGCTCTCGACCGGTGTCCGCACCACCCTGGGCGTCAAGATCTTCGGTCCGGACCTGCAGGTGATTCAGCGGATAGGGCATGACATCGAAGGTGCTTTGTCGCCCATTCGCGGCACCGCCAGCATCTACGCCGAGCGATCATTCGGCGGTCGCTACCTCGATATTCGACCGGACCCTGAGGCCATGTCCCGCTACGGACTCACCGCCGGGGATGTTCAGGACGTGCTCGCGATGGTGCTCGGAGGGGATGTCGTGACCACGACCGTCGAGGGTCGCGAGCGCTATCCGGTGCAGGTTCGGTATGCCCGTGACTTTCGGGACAGCCCCGAAGCCATCGGACGTATTCTGGTCAGCGCCAGGGAAGGGCTGCAGGTCCCGCTCGCCCAGGTGGCTCACATCGACTTCGCTCCCGGTGCGCCCATGATTCGGAGCGAAAACGCCCAGTTGAACGACCTGGTGTCCATTGATGTGCGGGGCCGCGATGTTGGGGGGTATGTCGCCGAGGCGAAGGAAGTGGTCGCGCAGCATGTAAGCCTGCCGCCGGGGTATCGGCTGGAATGGAGCGGGCAGTATGAAGCCCTCCAGCGGGTCAAGGTTCGTCTGGAAGCCGTTATCCCCTTGACGATCGCTGTCATCGTGCTCCTCCTTTACCTCACCTTCGGTTCCCTGGCAGAAACGGCTATCGTGATGCTGAGCCTGCCCTTCGCCCTCATTGGGGGAGTCTGGGCCTTGTGGCTGTTCGACTTCAATCTTTCGATTGCGGTGGGAGTCGGTTTTATCGCCTTGGCTGGCGTGGCGGCCGAGACTGGAGTCGTCATGGTGCTGTATCTCGATCACGCGTGGGAGGACATGGTACGGAAGGGCATCAGGCCGACATTGGCGGATCTCGCCCGAGCCATCGAGGCGGGAGCGGTAAACCGCCTGCGCCCGAAACTGATGACGGTGGCGGCCATCATGCTGGGGCTGTTGCCGGCCCTGTGGTCTCACGGAACGGGAGCCGAAGTCATGCAACGGATCGCCGCGCCGATGGTGGGAGGTATGGTCAGCTCTACGGTGCTTACCCTGCTGGTCATTCCAGTCCTGTACTTCATATGGCGACGGCGCTCGGTGAAGGATCTGACCGGGGAGATATCGCCGGCATGACCGGTCTCGACACTTCGACGGCGGCATCCTCCCGAATCGCACTGGTTCGGCGGGGGACCATGCTTGGCTACCTGACCGTCGGATACAACAGCCTCGAGGCGGTGATTGCGCTGGTCGCTGGCATCATCGCGGGAAGCGTTGCGCTGGTGGGCTTCGGGGCGGATAGCGTGATCGAACTGGCGGCGGGCGCGACCGCCCTGTGGCGCCTCTCCCGGGACTGGGACCATGAGCGCCGGGAGCACACCGAACGGATTGCGCACCGGATCGTGGGGATGTGCTTCGTCGCCTTGGCAATCTACGTTGCGTGGGAATCGGTTGAGGCGCTTCTGGGACGAAGGTCGCCGGATGCGAGCGTGCCGGGGATCATACTGGCCGGCGCCTCGCTGGTGGTCATGCCATTGCTGGCCCGCGCCAAGCGGAGAGTGGCACTGGCGCTTGGAAGCGGGGCGCTGGTCTCGGAGGCCCGGCAGACGGCGCTCTGTACCTACCTCTCGGCGATTCTGTTGGGAGGGCTCGGGCTGAACGCGCTCCTGGGATGGTGGTGGGCCGATCCCCTGGCCGGGCTCGCCATGGTGCCGCTGATCGGGTACGAAGGCTGGGAAGGACTGCGGGGTCGGTCACGCTGTGAGAACGAATGCTGTTGAGCCAACTCTTCAACCGGGAGCACCAAGATGCGGATTACATACTACCTCCTGCTGCTGGCCTCGTTCACCCTGGCCGGTTGCGGCAAGAAGCCGGATGCGGCTCCGCCGGCGCAGAATGACACTGCTGCGGCCGCTACGATGTCAGGCATGCAAATGGGAATGAAGGGCATGGAAATGGTCCCCGCGATGCGGGCCCACCTGGACTCACTCGCGGCCATGACGCCAGATCAGATGGCTGCGGGACTGGCCGCCCACGAGGACCTGGCGTCTCGCGCCATGGACGCGATGGGGGCGGACATGCGAGGAATGAATATGACGCCGGACCCAACGTGGACGGTGCTGGCGGATTCCCTGCGGCAGGACCTCGGCGAGCTTCCCGCGCTGTCGGGCAGCGCTCTGAAGGATCGGATGCAGGCACACATCGGGCGGATGCGGCGGATGATGGTAATGCACGAGGGTATGATGAAGATGTGAGGGCTCAAGACGTCACCTCCACGAGGATGGTCAAACCTCCCGCTCCCTGCTCCTCTACGTTGTTGTTAAGCGTGTGATGCGGGATATGGCAATGGAGAATCCATTTGCCCGGCCCCCGCGCCGGCCAGATCACGTCCCACCGCTGACCCGGCCCCACGTTGATCACGTCGGCTTCGAAGCGGGCCCCGGGAGGCAGGAGTACGCCGTCGCGCGCCACCACGGTGAACGGCCCACCATGCATGTGCATCGGGTGGATAAAGTTGTTGTTGGTGCCGATGAAACGGAATTTGATCGTTTGACCCACCCGTATGTGGAGGGTGTCAGTCGCCGGATACGACTTGCCGTTGATCGTGAAGAAATTCGGCAGTCCTCCCTCCATCAGCATCGCGGGATAGGTCAGACCATCGCGCACCAGCCACTCCTGGAGCTGTACCACATATTCGAGGTCCGCTTTCGGCTCCGCCGCCGAATCCCGGGGCTGGATGATCAAAGCTCCATACAGTCCGAATGCCTGCTGCCGATCTGGCCGGGTGTGGGAGTGGTAGAAGTAGGTCCCGGACTGGCCGACGACAAACTCGTAGACGTAGCGCCCGCCCGGCGCGATCGGAATCTGGGTGATATTTCCGGGCCCATCCATCGCATTCGGCACCACGAGCCCATGCCAGTGCAGCGTGGTAGAATCGGGGAGATGGTTGGTGACATTGAGGCGCACCCGGTCTCCTTCGGTCAGTTCCAGGCGCGGTCCCGGCACCTGGCGATTGATGGCGTACGCGGTAACCGCTTTGTAAGGCAGGATGTGCCATTCGATGACCGACGCCTCGAGGTCGAACACCTTCACTCCGCCTTCCAGCCGCGGCTCCAGTGGCCGGTCGCCTCGCGCACCGACCGGTGCTTTGTAAACGATGAACCGTGGATCTGCCGCCGCCATGTCGCGCATCGTCTCGGCGGACGTTTCCGGCGTGCTGATCATGCCGGGCGGCATGATCGCCCCGGCAACTTGCTCAGCACTTATGCCGAGATTGACGAACGCGGCGGGAGCGAACATCCCGGCAACCAGCGTCAGCAGGGTGAACCCGGTAAGGGCCACAAGCTGGGGGCGCGTAACTGCTGACCCCGGCTCCATGACTTTCACGTCCTTCATGCTCTCCTCCTCCATGCCTTTCATGCCCTTCATGCCCTTCATGCCCTCCTGCTCGCGATGTCCGCCGCGGTCTCCCATTCCCTGCCGTTTCGGGTGACCGTTGGTGCCGCTTCCGTTGCGAACAGTCATAAGGCCATGCTTCATCTCTTTCGCCACCAGCCAGACATTGACCGGATAGGCGATGATGAACCCGACCACCACTCCCAGGGACATGACGAACCAGAACAGCGGCTCACCCGGCCACATGGCCCTCATATCCCGGCCCATCATGAGGAAGATCATCACTGGCGCCATACCGGCCATCATCATGTTCATGGACAGCAGTTCGGGAAGAAAGCTCCGCCGCAGGTTGTCGCGGTAGCTCCCGCCCATCATGCGCTGCATGAAGAGTGACTGGAAGACCAGCAGCCCCACCAGAAAACCGGCGACATACTCGACGATGACATCGACGTACATCGGGAAGCCGAGCAGGGCGGTCACTACCGCCGCCAGAATGATCCCGGTGGCATCCCCGGCGACGCAATGCACCGTCGAACCGACGCCCTGTTTCCACAAGGGCTTGACGAACTGCTCGTGGCTCCCGGGAGCCGGCTCCTTGTCGGCGAACACGTACAGCAGCAGCCCGACCGGTCCCATGTACAGCGTCACTAGTACAAAGCCCCATTTCATCACCGGGGCTTCCGGATTGTGGCGGAACTGATCGTAGGCGACGTAGACCGCGGAGAGGAGTGCGACGATCAGCCACCCGTACACGATGTAATCAATCGGCTGAAGAATCATGGGACGTCCCTTGCGTCGTTGGTGAGGTGGCTGGCTGCCATGCGGCCGTAGTATACTGCATGGTGGGTGACCGATGGGACTTCGCGTGGAGGTTGTGGTTTTATACTGCCGCCAAGGGGCACATCATGGCGAGAGCAATTCTGGTTCTCTGGCTGACAGCGGGGTTTCTGATCTGCAAGTCTTTTCCCGCCTGGACGCAACAAGCTTTGGATACATCACGGAGCCATAGCGTAGCCGCAGACTCCGCCGCGGTTGCCACAACGGTATCGGCGTTTCGCCGTGCGCTCCAGGTGGGAGACAGCTCGGCTGCGATCGAACTGCTGGCTCCCGATGTGTCCGTCCTCGAGAGTGGGGACATCGAAACCCTGGCAGAATATCGGTCTCACCATCTGAGTGCCGACATCGCCTTTGCCAGGGCCGTGAGGAGCGTGTCGGGGCCCCTTCGCATTGTAATCAGTGGCGATGTGGCCTGGGTAACCTCGACCAGCACGACCCAGGGCGAGTACCGGGGAAGAAGGATCGATTCGGTGGGCGCCGAGCTGATGATCCTGAGCCGCTCGAATGGACGGTGGAAGATCCGGGTAATTCACTGGTCCTCCCACGCCAGGGCACCCCGACCTTGAGCGGTCTCTCGGCTCTTGGATCGGGACCGACGCGATTCCTCCTGTGGCCCCGCCGACTCAGTGGTGGGTCGCCGGGTAATGAAAGCGGAAGTTGTGCCGCTGGCCCCCGATCGCCAGGCTCACCACCGCCTGAAACGCCTTCCACTTTGTCGGGTCGAACTGCGCTACCAGCCGCTGGGAGGCCCCATCCACATTGAGTGGCAAAATGACCTGGTCCCCGCCTTCAGGTATCAACGTGACCCGGCCGCCGGCGGGTGGGGTCATCACCTTTTGGTGTTCATCGAGTAGCCAGACGGAGATCGCCCCGGAGGAGTCCGCCTTGAACTCCACATGGTGCTCCGCGATCTCCACGACCTCGCCCCCGTGCGGAGCGGCATGGGTGTGCCCAGCTGTGGCCTGGGCGCTGAGGGTTCCTGCAAACCCGGTACTCAGAAGCATGAGGGTCGCAGCTCTTCTTGGCAGCCATTGTGACATGGGATCCTCGTTGTGGTGGGTTATTCTCTAGTGGCCAAAACGGACGCCGGCGTGCCCGTCGGTTCGAGCACCGGGTCAACGGTCCGGGCGCGTTCCCGGCCGGCGATAAATCTGCTGTAGAGGGCGGGAATGACGAGCAGGGTGAGTGGGGTGGCCGTCACCATCCCGCCCAGGATCACCACCGCAAGCGGATATTGCAGCTCGGTGCCCGGCTGGCCCGCGCGCAGCGCGAGTGGGACCAGTCCGATCGAGGCGACCAGCGCCGTCATCAGGACGGGGTTGAGCCGCTCCATCGACCCCTGCCAGACCACTTCGTCCCAGGGCTTTCCTTCCGCCCGGAGGTGGATGTAATGGGTGACCATCATGATTCCGTTCCGCGTGGCGATGCCGAACAGGGTGATGAACCCCACGATTGATGCCACTGAGATCGTCTTGTTGGTAAAGTAGACGGCGAAGATTCCGCCGATGACAGCGAGGGGGAGGTTTGACAAGACCAGCAGCGCCGCGCGCAACGAGCCGAACGCAAGGAACAGGAGCAGGAAAATCACGACAAGCGAGACCCCGCCCAGGCTGAGGAGCTGCCGCTGCGCCCTCGCCTGCTGCTCGAACTGGCCGCCGTACTGGAGATAGTACCCCTGGGGCAGCTGCACCTGCTGCGCGATCCGGCCGCGCAGGTCGTCCACGAACCCGCTGAGGTCGCGGCCCTGCACGTTGGACTGAATGACGATCTTGCGCTGGACTGCCTCACGGGTGATCTGGTTGGGCCCGGTGCTCTGGATCACCTGCGCCACCTGCGCGATCGGGATCTTGGTCCCCGACGGAGTATCGATCAGCAGGGAACGGATCAGGTCGATGTTGTTCCGGGATGTGCTGTCGGTCCACACGATAAGGTCGAAGGTTGCCTGGCCTTCGAGCACCTGAGAGGCCACCGAACCGTTAAATGCCGTCTGGATCGTTTGTGAGATAGTTCCGGGACGGAGGCCGTACCGTGCTGCCGCCGCGCGGTCGATCGCGATCTGCACCTGCGGCACCAGCGTCTGCTGCTCAACGAAGAGGTCAGCCACGCCGGGCGTTCCCGCAGCCACCCGGCGGATCTCCTCAGCCTTCTGGCGGAGCACCGGGAGGTCGGGTCCGTAGAGGCTGATCGCCAATTGGGCCCGGGTGCCGGACAGCATGTGCTCGATACGGTGGGAGAGCGGCTGGCCGATGCTGAGGCTGGCGCCGGGGACCTGCGCCAGGTCCTTCCGGAGGCTGGCCACCAGGTCCGCCTGCGGCCGCAGGCCTTTACCGCTTCGCAGCTCGACCTCGATTTCGTTGTACTGCACGCCTTCCGCGTCCTCGCTCAACTCGGCGCGGCCGGTGCGGCGGCCGGTCACCACAATCTCGGGATGCTTCAGCAGCTTCTGCTCCACGATCCGCCCGATGCGCTCGGACTCCTGGAGCGACGTGCCCGGCTGGAGTAGCACGTTCACGGTCAGGCTTCCCTCAATGAACGGGGGAAGGAATTCCTTCCCTAGGGTCGGCAGGATGGCGAGCGCTACGATCAGGAGCGCAAGTGCTCCCCCCAGCACCAGGAACGGCCGCCGCAGGCTCAGGCGCAGGACCGGCGCGTACCGAGCCTTGAGCCACCGGTACGTCCATGTCTCCTCCTCATGCTTCGCGAGGAACCGTTCGCGGCCGAGGAGGAAGTAGCAGAGGACCGGGGTGATCGTGAGCGCAACTGCGAGCGAGGCGATGATCGCGATGATGTAGGCGACTCCGAGGGGGGTAAACATCTTCCCCTCGATCCCTGACAACACGAACAGCGGCGCGAACACGAGCACGATAATGTAGGTTGCGAAGACAATCGAGTTCCGGATTTCCGCGGACGCCTCATAGACTACCGCGAGGTTGTTCGTGCGCTCCCCCGGCGGCCGGTGGTGGTTCTCCTTGAGCCGGCGGAACACATTCTCGACGTCGATGATGGCGTCGTCCACCAGGGCCCCGATGGCGATGGCCAGACCGCCCAGTGTCATGGTGTTGATGCTGAGGCCGAACCAACTGAGGACGAGGATGGCCACGACCAGCGAAAAAGGAATCGCGGTCAGGCTGATGAGGGTGGTGCGAAAGTTGAGCAGGAACAGGAACAGAATAATCGTGACGAGGATGCCGCCTTCGCTGATGGCGCTCTCCACGTTCTTGATCGCCCGGTCGATGAACGCCGCCTGGCGGTAGACCCTCCGTTCCAGCTTGACGTCCGAAGGCAGCGTATGCTGCAGCTCGTCCAGCGTGGCGTCCACCCGCTTCGTCAGCTCCAATGTGTTCGCGGTGGGCTGCCGGGAGATCGTGACCAGGATGGCCTTCTCGCCGTTCAGGCCTGCGTCCCCCCGCTTAAGCTCGGGACCGAGGCGCACCTCGGCCACCTGGCGCAGGAGGACCGGGCCCCCACCTCGGGTCGCGATGACCGTGTTGTCGAGGTCGTCCAACGAAGTCACTCGCCCGATACCGCGGATGATCGATTCCTGGCCCGGGGTCTGCAAGAACCCGCCGGGCGCGTTGACGTTGGACTCCCGCACCGCGTCGAAGACCTGGTTCAGGGTGATGTCGTACGCCCGGAGTTTGGCCGGATCCACCAGCACCTGGTACTGCTTGCGGTCGCCCCCGATGACGATCACCTGGGAGACCCCCGGCACCGAAAGGAGCCTGGTGCGGACGGTCCAGTCCGCCAGGGTGCGCAGGTCCATCGCCGACGTCTTGGTGGACGTCATGCCGAATGTCATGATCTCGCCTAAGCGGGAGGAGATCGGCCCCATAACCGGGGGCTGGACCCCTTCCGGCAGCTGGCCCAACGCGAGCTGAAGCTTTTCGGAGACGAGTTGGCGGGCAATATAAATGTTGGTGCCGTAGCCGAACGTCACGGTCACTACCGAAAGCCCGATCGCCGACGACGATCGCACGGCTGTCACATTGGCGGCCCCGTTGATGGAGGCCTCGATCGGGAAGCTGACCAGCGCCTCGACTTCCTGCGGGGACATCCCGGGCGCTTCGGTGAGGATCGTTACCTGCGGCGCGGTGATGTCGGGGAATACGTCAATCGGCAGCTCGGCGATCTTCCGCCCGCCGAGCACCAGCAGTATGAGACCTGCCGCGAGCACCAACCAGCGGTTGCGCAGGGACCAGGCAATCACCTTGTTCAGCATGCGGCTCAGTGGGTGTGGGGTTTGCTTTCGTCCTGCATCCCGCCGCCGGCGGGTTGTGACGCCAAGGTCGCGAGCTCAACCGCGCCGCGGGTGACCACTTCGTCGCCCTCAACGACCCCGCTCTTGATGGCCGTGTACTGGTCGTTTCGCTCGCCGATCACCACGTTTTGTTTGACCAGCTGGTCGCCGTTCTGCACGAAGACGAACCGCTCCGCGCCCTGGGTCTGGATCGCCTCGTTCGGCACGGCGACGGTTTGGCCACTGCTCGCCACAACCAGGGACACCTGGGCGAACATTTCCGCCTTGAGCAAACGGTCACGAGTATTGGGGACGTCGATCCAGATCCGCAGCGTCCGGCGCTCCGGGTCGATCGCGTCCGCCAGCCGGACCACTCGGCCAGTGAAGATGCGGTCGGGAAAGGCTGAGACCCGGATCCGGGCCGACTGCCCTATCCTTACGCTGGCGAGGTCGGTCTCGTAGACCTCGGCCTGGGCCAGGAGGCGGGAGAGGTCCGCGATGTGGAGCAGGCTCTTGGCGGGATCAATCGTCTCGCCGGTGGTGACTGTCCGCTCCAGGACGACCCCGTCAAGTGGCGAAGGGACTTCGACCAGGGGCGGAGTCTCGGCGATCTGGAGGCTCTGCAGCACGACTAGTGTCTGCCCCCTGGTGACCCGCTCCCCTACCTGGGCGCGCACTACCGTCACTTTTCCCTGAACCCGGGACGAGACGAATGCCTCCCGGTCCGGATCCACCTGAAGAGTGGCGTTCAGCGTTAAGGTGCGTTCAATGGGCCGGATCTCCACGGTCACGGTCTGCAGGCCGATGTTAGCTCGCGCCTCGGGACTCAGGGCGATCGAGCCGGCCTCTTCCTCTCCTGCGGCGTGGGTGTGCGGGGCCGCCTCGTCCGCGTCCGCGTGCCCTGAGTCCTGGACTTGGCCCTTCCCCTGATTGCATCCCCACACCGCCACGAGGGCGATACCGAAAAACCCCGCGACGAATCGTCTACGCATGACCACCTGTCCTCACCTGTTGGGGTCGGCTCATTGGACGGGCCCACCCACGGCGGCCTCAAGGTCGGCCAGTCCCGTGGCGAGCTCACGCATGCTGTCGAGCAGTGCTGTCGTGCTCTCGTTATAGATGCGCTGTACCTGCAGGACTTCGAAGATGTTGACCTGTCCACGCCCGAATGCGATTTCCGCCACCCGAAGAGCACCCTGGCTGGACGGCAGGATTACCCGGCGAAGCGTTTCGACCCGCGAACTGGCTATCGCCACCCGACCAACCGCGACACGGATGTCGCGCTCGAGCGTCTGCCGTACGCTGGCCAGGCGCAAGGCCGCCGCCTCGCCCGCGAACTGGGCCCGCACCACCTCGCCCTGATTGCGGTTGCGGACCGGCAGCCCGATGACGACACCCAGGCCCAGGCCGTTCTCGCCAATGCTGACCTCCCGTCCGTTGACGGTGCCCACGCCGTCCTGCGCCCGACTGTAGATCGCACCTACCGCAACCGTCGGCTTTCCCGCCGCCCGCGCCGCCGCCAGCGAGGCCTGCTGTGCCTCTAAGTCAACTCGGGCAGCCTGCACATCGGGCCGGGCGGCCAGCGCCACTTGCAGCAGGCTGTCCACCCGCGCTTCGTCAGGCGTGAATCGCACCGGCCTGGCCGACGCGCTGTCGGTATACACCGCCGTGAGAAAGTGCAGCCCGCTGACCGGAAGAGAATCCGTGAGCCGGTAGCGGGCCGTGAGACTATCGCCGAGCAGCCGGGCGAGCTCGACCTGCTGGACGGCAGCCTCGCGAAGGGCGGCGTCGCGGTCGAGCAGCGACTGTTGGTAGGTGGTGTAACTCAGGCGGCTGTCGATCTCAGATCCGAGCCCCTGTTCGAAGGCAGCCCTGGCCACCCGGGCGATCCGCTCGTTCACTCGCGCCAACGAGTCCAGGAGTCCCGCCCGCTCCTGCTGGAACAACAGCTCGCGGTAGGTCCGGGTGACATCCCGGCGGACCAGCCGGGCCGCGTCCAGGGCGCTGTACCGGGCGCGCTGCTGTCCCAGCGTTGCCACCCGAATGCGATAGCCCCGCACACCCCAGAGTTGCAGATCCTGCGTCAGTGACACCCGTCCGTCTCCCGTGCTCACGTACTCCATCGCAAGACTGGGGTTTGGCCGCAGGCGGGAGCCCACCAGCTCGGCCTGGGCGAAGCCGGTATCGGCCCGGCTCACCCGTAGCTCGAGGTTGCTCACCAGCGCGCGGGCGGTCGCTTCCTGTAAGGTGAGGGTCGTGTCCACCCGTGCGCGGAGTGGGGGGCCACCAGGGAATGGGCTGGAAGGGTTTCTGGTGCCGGGCGTTGGCGGGCCTGAAATCTCCTGGTGATTCGAATCGAGCAGCCGGATCCGGGTAAATGTCTGCTCGGGAGCCTCGAGAAAGGTCAGCCGAAGGTCCCTCAATGAGCCGGGGATCTGCGCGCCATCGATCGGTGAAGAAGGCTTTAGCTTCTCATGCGCGGCGGCAGGTGAGGCGGCGAGCATGAGACCGGCGAGCAGCAGAAGCGCACGCATTGCGACCACCGGGCTGGCAGCGCGTCGGGAGCCTGGCAACGCACGAAGATTCATCAGTTGGGCCGGGGATGCTGAGTGCCCGAACTATCGCTGGAGTGCTGATGATGGCCGGGTTGACTGTCCGGGGCCGGCTTGGCCGGGTGCGGGGGGGCCGACCTCATCATTTCCTCCATCCGGGCCCGATGTTCCGCGGGCATGTCACGCATCATGTCCTCCATCATGCGACGCAGCGCAGAATCCGCGAGGACCCGTCGGCGAATGATCGGATCCTGCATCATGCGCTGGTGCATTTCCATCATTGTTGTCATCGCATTGTGATGCACTGTAGTCGTGTCCCCCGGAGCCGTTGGCGTGGTGTCCTTGACCATGTTCGCCATCGGGTGATCCATGGTTCCCATGTCGTGGCGCGCGCCACTGTCCGTCCGCATACCCGGCATGTCGTGTTGCATGAGCCCGCCCTCGGACGCGGGCATCCCCCCGGTCTGGACGGGTCGCAGGAGTCCTGTCGCGGGGCCCCCCATCGCCGCAGCCCCACCCATATGCTCGGCCATCATCCGCCACTCATCCATGGAGATGACATCCTTCGTGGAATCCTGAAGCATGTCGAGCTGTTGCTCGATGATCCTTCCCTTGTCAGCGTAGGGGATTCGTTCGGACACCAGGATGTCCGAGATGATGTCATGCGTCATGTGCAGGTTGTCGAAGATGACTGCCGCCCGCGGGTGAGCTGCGCTGAACCGGGGAGCGATCGCGGAGGTCATGGGCATGAACCGCGGGAAGCGGTTCGGTGCATCCTCGAGCATGGACCAGAAACGGGCAACGGTGGCCTGGACCCCAGCCTTCTTCTCTGACCTTGTCTGCCCTTCAATCAGCGGTTCGTACAACCCAACCTGGAGCCAGTGGTAGGACCAGATGAGGCCATTGAACTTCGGGTAGGCTTTGCGGAAGGTCTGGCTGAATGGCTGCTCGTCCATGAGCGCCATGGATTTCGGATGGTCGGAGAATGCGTATTTCCGGTTACTGAGGTAGTAATCGGTCAGCCGCTCGATCATGCTGTCCCGTTGTACCGGGGTGAGCCGCTCGTCCGCGTAGACATCGTAGATCTGCCGGTGCAGCATGTGCGCCCAGTCGAACATCAGCTTGGCGCGCCAGGCGATCTTGGCGTACGTTGGCTCAATGACCTCCTCGGCGATGGCAAACCGCGGCGGCCTGATCAGGAGATCGGTGGTGAGATAGGCGTACTCCTTCTCCAGCTCCCGTTGAGCCTGGCCCCGTGTGGTGTATAGCCGCTCGTACAGTACCGCGTGGCCGTAGTCAAACGCGTTGAAAAGACGGGCGGCCTCCGGGTACACCGCGAGGAATTGCCAATTAAAGCCGCCGGGATAGTATGTTTGCTCGTCCCGCTTTGATTGCGCGTTTCCGGCGGATACGCCAAGGCCGAGCAGGAAAGTCAGGCTCAACATGGCCTGTGCGAGCGACGTCTTTAACGACATGGTTGCACCTCTCCAGACTACCGCGGGCCGGAGGGCATGAGCCCCCGGATCGCAAAGGCGTGAGAAAGGCCGATCGTCACGCCGAAGTCAGGGCCTGACGTCGAGCGTAGACGGCGGGTCACGCCCACGTCGAGGACCATTGTTGGAGTCCATTGCCAGCGCCCGCCGAGCGATGCGTTCAGTACAGTCCGCGCATTCCTGACGGGTTCGGAAACCGCAATCTCGCCGATGAGCAGGAGGCTCGACCGGAAGAAGGTTCGATCCACCGCCACGCTGCCGCTCCACCGGTTAATCGCCTCGACGGCTGGGAGAACATCCTCGGGACCGAATCCCCGGGCGCCGTTGACATGGATCCGCATTCGGCCCCAACTCCGCGTTGCAATCAGCTTCACCGCGAATCGGCTGCCCTCGCCCGCCAGCGAGCCGACCGGAAACCCCGCATCGCCCCGCAGGGCAAAGGCCGGGAGCCAGCGGCTCTCGGAGTTGAAGTTGTAGAGCCCGAAGACGCGCAGGCCAGCTAATCCCGTCGTTGTCTCTACGCCTTCGTTGGCCACCGCAAACGGCAGCTTGACGCCTACCTGCGCATTGCGGATCAGTCCATAGGTGATCTCCGGCACCGTCGAGTGGACCTGGAAATCGCCGGGCGCAGCCTCGAAGCGATAGGGGAGAAGGAACTCGAACGCGTAACGTTCCACCGGGTAGGCATCCTCGGTGGTGACCGGCCGGTCGTCGTCCAGGTTCCGGTAGTCGATCTGGGCCAGGGCGGAACCGGCGAGACCGAATACCATCACGGTGGTCAACGTCAGAGTACCAGGAAGAGTACGACGCCGCATGCGTAGTCCTTGAGTGGATTCAACCGAGGTCTTGGAGAATAGCCGTCGCGGATTACCGGGGCTTCAAGGCAAGATTAAAGTTCCTTGAGACTCCGGAGGCGTGTTGGAGGGTCTGGGGGCCGAGTTTACCATCCTTCTCGGTGAGGCAACGGCATTCTGTTCGCGGAGCGATGCATGCGGATACTGGTGGTCGAGGACGATAGAAAGACCGCTCGGTTTCTGAAGCAGGGGCTTGAGGAGGATGGCCATGCTGTGGACGTCGCCGCTGACGGGACCGAAGGCACCCAGTTGGGGCACCTTCATCCTTACGACCTGATCATTCTCGACCTGATGCTGCCAGGGAAGAACGGTCTCCAGTTGGCCAGCGGGCTCCGGAGGGAGGGGATCCAAACCCCTATCCTCATGCTGACCGGACGGGACTCGACCGCCGACGTGGTTCGGGGCCTCGATGCCGGGGCGGATGACTACCTGACCAAACCTTTCTCCTTTGATGAGTTGATTGCCAGAGTACGAGCGCTTACCCGGCGGCAGTCCAGCGGAGTGAGCGGGTTACTGCGTTTTCAAGATCTGGAGCTCGACCGTTTGAAGCGTAGTGTGCGTCGAGGAGGGGTAACTATTGATCTCTCCCCCCGGGAGTTCCGCCTGCTGGAGCACTTCATGATCCATCCGGACGAGGTACTGACCCGCACCAATCTCCTGGAGAAGGTGTGGGATATGTCCTTCGATCCGGAGACCAACGTGGTAGACGCTCATATCTCAAACCTTCGGAGCAAGCTCGAGGTGAAGGGTGGAGCGCGGTTGATTCAAACCGTCCGGGGAGCGGGGTACGCCCTTCGGGCGGAGCACGACGAATGAAATCGTTCCGGCATTCACTGGCGCTCCGGATGGGAGTCGGCACGCTCGTCCTCTTTATTGCGCTGGGCTCGGCAAGCGTGCTGGCGCTCCAGTCCATCCTATCCAAACAACTCGATGGCACGTTGCTCCACCTCGCTGAAGTCGAGGCGCAGGCTGGCGCGGCCACCACCGGCTCGGATTTCCAGTTCCACGAGGGAGTGCTGCTCAGCGCTCAGGAAAGCCCCGCTGTCGAGCTTACCCGGTATGCCCAGCTGTGGACCAACCGGGGGAGCCCCCTGGTGCGAAGCAGAAACCTCACCGCGGACCTGGACTTGCCCCCGGAAGCCCTCGCAACCGCCAACCGGGGGGAGGTAGGCTGGCAGACGCACTCGTGGCGAGGCCGAAGGATTCGAAGTGTTGTCTATCCCCTCGCTCTGGTTGGCGCAGCCCATGGGGTTCACCTGTTGCAGATCGCGGCACCCACCGAGCCCAACCAGCGCACGATCACACAATTCGGGTGGCTGGTCGCCGGCTTGACCGCCCTTGCTGCTGGTATTGCCTACCTGATCGGCTGGCGCATCGCAGGCGTCGCGCTGCGGCCGACGCAGGAGATCACCAGGCAGACCGAGTCGATTACCGCAGGCACTCTTTCAGACCGCATCACTTCTCACGCGGATGTCGAAGAGTTTCGACGCCTGGTGGCCGTTCTCAACGGGATGCTGAACCGGCTGGATGATGCATTCACCGTGCAGCGCCAGTTTACGGCCGACGCGGGTCACGAGCTTCGGGCCCCACTCACGGTGCTGCGGGGTGACATTGACGTGACCCTCACCAGGGACCGCACGCCGGCGGAGTACCGTGAGACACTGGAGCGGTGCCGAGAAGAGGTGCTGAGGCTTTCCAGATTGGCCGAAGATCTGCTGGCGCTGGCACGCAACGATGCCGGTTTTCCGCTGGAGCATCGCTCTCCCGTGGATCTGCGGACAATGGCCGACCATCTAGTGGACCGATACCGCTCACTGGCGGCTGAAAAGGAGGTTGCTTTTGAAGCCACTGGACAAGGCACCGTGGTCGGGGACCCGAGGGTGCTCAGCCGCGTGCTGGGGAACCTGATCGACAATGCGGTCAAGTTCAGCCCGGCGAAGGGTCGTGTCCGGGTCTCGATTGAAGAGGGAGAACGAGTAAGGCTTACTGTGGCCGACGATGGCCCCGGCGTTCCCCCAGAACACGTTCCCCAACTCTTTCACCG
>JBDTTZ010000232.1:0-5619 GCA_040008015.1 Gemmatimonadota bacterium | reverse complement strand
GCCGTGCTCAAGGCCGCCCGTGCCTTTCGCAAGCGGGTCACCTTCGAGTACGTCATGATCGGGGGGAAAAACGACAGCGATCGGGATGCGGACCTGCTGGTCAAACTGGCACGCAGCCTCGGAGCCCTGGTCAATATTCTCCCGCTCCATCCCGGCGGCGCGCCGGACCTGGCGCCCTCGTCAGGGAACCGGATCCACGCCTTCGCGGGCCGGCTGCGCAACCAGGGGGTGGAGGCGGTGGTGAGGAAGAGCCGCGGGCTGGACATCAGCGCAGCCTGCGGCCAGCTGCGCACCGAAACCGAAAAACAAACAGGAACATGAGGCCCCGAACCGTCAGGGAACGTAGGCTTCCACCACACCCGTCACATCGCCGTCCGAGCTTCCGCCGCGCGAGATGTGGTGATGTCGGCGGCGCTGGACCAGGTATTGGTTACCGGGTCGTACCCCTCGACCACCTCCGAAGTATTGTCACCCTGGAGCAGCCCGCTCACCACGTAGATCTTCCCGTCGATCGCCTCGGCATTCACGTGATAGCGGTGCGTCGGCATCGGGGCGCGTGGGGTCCGGCTATCGCCCTGGGGATCGTAGACATACAGCGCCCCGTCCGCGGTGTTGGTTGCCTGGCCGCCTACCAGGCAGAACAGTCCACCAATGACGACGCCGACAGCATCGTTTCTCACCTCGGGCAGGGAGGCCTTGCTGCTCCAGGTGTTGGTGACCGGGTCGTAGGCGGTGAGGGCGCTCGTCTGGTCGATGTCGTCCCCGCCCGTCGCCAGGTACAGCTTGCCGCGGTTGAACACCCCGGTGCTGACATCCCCGCCGCAGGAAACGAGCAGGAGCGCAAGCGGGACGAGGCATAGAGCAGCTGGACGGAAAGCAGGCACGAGGACTCTGTAGAATCGGGTTCAGAATCGGGGTGAATCTCCCCTCCTGAATTGCACGACTCCGGCCAATCCCCTGCCCTGACTGCCTGCTTCTTTTTACTTCACCGCAGCTTATGGCACGTAGGCTTCGTTTACGCTGAGGATCCCGCCGCCCGGCGCTGAACCTCCACTCAGGTAGAGAATTCCTCCGATGCCTGCGGTCGCGGCTCCACTGCGGGTCGTGAGCAGATCGGCCACCCGCGTCCAGCCGTTGCTGATCGGGTCGTACACGTCGGTGACGGGAGAGGTGACGCCGCCGCTCACCAGTCCGCCGGCCACGTAGATCATGCCGTTGATGACTTCGGCATTGGTGTGATAGCGCGGACTCGCCATCGTGGCGGCATCGGACCAGGTATCGGTCACCGGGTCATAGACCTGGAGCGCCCCGTCATTCGTGTTGTTCTGCTGGCCGCCGATCAGGTAGAACAGGTTGTTGAGCGACACGCCCACGGCGTCATTTCGGGCCGCAGGGAGCGAGGCCCTGGTGCTCCAGGTATTGGTGACCGGGTTGTACGCGACGACCGAGGCGGTCTGGCCTCCGCCGGTCGTTCCGCCAGAGCCGGTGTACAGAATACCGTTCACCACGGCGGAGCCGCCGAAGTTCCTGGCGATCGGCATGTTGGCCCGGACGGTCCAGGTATTGGTGACCGGGTTGTACGACTCCGAGGTGTTCAGGATGACGTTGGTCGGGCTGGTGCCTCCGGCCACGTAGAGGACTCCGTTGATGACGCCAAAGGATGGCCCGACCCGTGCCGACTTCATCGCCGCGCCGGTGGTCCAGGTGTTGGTCGCCGGGTTGTAAATCTCCAGCGTCTTCACCACCGTGCCGCCGACATCCTTGCCGCCCGCAACATAGAGCAGGCCGTTGATCACCCCGAATGCGGCGAAGCGGCGCGGCGTCACCATCGGCGCCCGTGTTGCCCAGAAATTCCCCAGCGCGGTGGCGCTGAAGGTGGCCGGGTTTCCGCTGATACCGGAACCGGTCGCGGTCGCCGTCAGGGTATTGCTGCCTGAAGTGGGACCCAGCGTCCAGCCTCCGACCCGGGCCACGCCGAAGTTATCCGTCACCTGCCCGGAGCCGGTCACGCTTCCTTCACCGGTGGCGACCATGAATGTCACCGGGACTCCGGCAACCGGGTTCCCCTCTCCGTCGGTGACCAGGACCGACGGCGCGGAGCTGAGCGAGGTGCCGGCGTTGGACGATTGTCCGTTGCCGTCGTTCACCCCGATCGAGGCCGGGTTACCAGCCGCGAGGTTGATGGTGCCCGAGGTTACTCCGGTCACCCCGGTCGCGTTGAACGCGAACGTGCGGGGACCCACGGTGCCGGAAACCGAAAGATCGGTGAAAGTCACGACGCCGTTGGCATCGGTGTTGACCGTGACCGTCCCGCCCAGCGAGCCGCCGCCGCTATTGATGGATGCCGTCACGGCGACGTTGGCCTGGTTCAGCGGCTGCCCCTGGTTGTCCTGGAGCTGGAGCACCGGTTGCGGATTGAGGGCCACGCCGCTCTGTCCGTTGACCGCCGGCTGGGTGGTGATCGCGAGCTGCGGCACCACCAATGCCTGGGCGGTGGCGCTGAACACCACCGGCGCAGCCGGCAATCCCGCCGCTGTCGCCCGGAGCGTATTGCCGCCGGCCGTCGGCCCCATGCTCCAACTGCCTACGGTGGCGATGCCGGAAGGATTGCTCGAGGCCGGCGATCCAGTCACCGAGCCGCCGCCAGTCAGAACCGCAAACGTCACCGAATGGCCGGGGACCGGATTGCCGAACCGGTCAGCCAGCCGTACCGATGGAGCGATTGCCACTGCCGCGTTGACCGGCGCACTCTGGTTGTCACCGGCATGGATCACGATAGTATCGGGCGGGCCGGCAAGCGCGGTGGCGGTGAATACGCCGAATACCTGTTTGGTACCATCGGGCGCCACTGCGCGCACTTCCACCGATTGGGCAGCACCGGCCACGGTTCCCAGCCCCCAGACTTCGGCCGCGATACCGCTGGCGTCGGTGATCGCGGTACCGGCGAACACGCTGCCTCCCCCAGCCGTCACCACAAAGTTGACGACCTGGTTCGGAATCGGCTGGCTGCTGCCGTCCGTCGCGAGCACCCGGAGCGGCTGCGACAACTCGTCGCCCACGGTGCCGCTCTGATTGTTGCCGGAAAACACCGTCAGACTGATAGGCAGATTGCGCCCAGAAGGCGCGTTGCTGGTATCGGTGCACGAGGCAACAATCATTACGGCAGCCAGTGAAACCCAGCGGCCCAGTCGTGGTGCGGTCATTGGTTCCCTGAAGGATATGGTTGCGAGTCGTTCCAGCAGGTTTAGGGCCCTGAATTGGACCGGGAAGCCATGCATAACCTCCTCGTAATACGGAAGTTAGCGGAAGATATGTGGCGGGGTTCTCATCAGATGATGTTCAGTTACTACAGGTGTGGCTGCCGAGCCCCAGATTCAGGTCGGGAAGGCGCTCTCGGGCAGTTTGAGATAGATCTCGACCAAAGCAGGGTCAAATTGGGCCCCCGCACCCGACTCGATCTCTTTGCGGGTATCCTCCACGGTCCAAGCGGCGCGGTACGGCCGCGGGTGGCTCAGCGCATCGAACACATCGGCCACGGAAACCAGGCGGGCCTCGAGCGGGATGGCTTCACCCTTGAGCCGGTTGGGATAGCCGGTCCCGTCCCATCGCTCATGGTGGTTCAGGGCGATGGTTTCGGCCATCCGGATCAGGGGAGACCGGCCGCCCGCGAGAATCCGGGCCCCAATGGTGGTGTGGCTCTTCATGATTTCGAACTCCCCGGCGCTGAGCTTGCCGGGCTTTAACAGCACGGCGTCGGGAATCCCGATCTTGCCCACATCGTGGAGCGGCGCCGCCCAGCGGATCAGTTCGAGTTCGTCGCTGGGGAGATTCATCGAGGTACCGAGGGCCATCGCGACAGTCCCGACCCGCTTGGTGTGCTGCCCGGTATCGTCGTCCCGGAATTCGGCCGCATCGGACAACCGCTGGAGAACCTCCAGGCGCGCCTCCTCCAGCTCCCGGGTGCGGGCCGCGACCCGGACTTCCAGCGACTGGTTCTGATCCTGGAGCAGCAGGTAGAGAAAACGGGTTTCCAGCAGGTTGCGAATCCGGAGCAGGACTTCCGTCATGTCGAAGGGCTTGAGCAGAAAATCCTTGGCGCCGCTGGAAAGCGCTCGCTGCCGAGCCTCGAACCGGATATCGCCGGTCAGGATCAGGATCGGCAGATAGCTCTCACTCGGGATGATCGCCTTGAGCCCTTCCATGACCCCGAAGCCGTCCAAGGATGGCATCGTAAGGTCCAGCAGAATCAGATCGGGACTGAACTCCTGGACGGCGCTGGTCGCCCGGGTAGCATCCGTGATGCCGTGGACCTTGTCGTACCCCGCGCTGGCCAGCATGCGGCCAAGAACATTGACGTTTTTCTCCTCGTCGTCCACGATAAGGATTCGGGCCTGCGTCGGCTCGTGCAGAGTCATGTTACGGAGCATGGTTCGCCAATTGAAAAACCGCAAGTGGTTGCTGCACAATGAGTGGGAAGCCCTAAGCGAGTCCCTGAACCTCCCAATCCTTGGGTCCAATGACCGATTACATCGAACGCCTCTTCGCCCATCTCGCCTGGGCCGATGCCGCAGTACTCCAGGCCCTTGAGGCCACCCCCGCCACTGCCGAACGCTGGCTCGAGCTCTTTGGACACATCCTGGGCGCCGAGCAAGTGTGGCTAGCCCGGCTGAAAGGAATCCCGCCCGTGGTAGCGGTCTGGCCGGTCCTTACCCTGGCGGAGTGCCGCCGGCTGGCCGACGAGAATGGAAAGGAATGCGCGGCATACGTGGCCGCCCTGGTGCCCGCCGACCGTGACCGGAGCGTCCGGTACACCAATTCAGCGGGCCAGGAGTTCACCTCGACGGTAGCGGACATCCTGCTTCACGTGTGCCTGCACGGGAGCTATCACCGGGGACAGATTGCCACCGGAATGCGGGCCGGGGGACAGACTCCAGCTCCAACCGACTACATCGGTTTTATCCGGGGCACACCCGCCGCGACCAGGGTGAGCGGGTGAAGGGCGTGATGCTCTGGCGCCGGCGCGGGCGAATCGCCAATTTTAGGCTGGTAACCTCCTGCCTCACGTGGAGCCCGCATGCATCGTCGAGAATTACTGGGTCTGCTGGGGGGACTCACGGCCGGGAGCGCCCTGAGCGCGCTTTCACCGGATGACCTGCTCGGCCGGGCTTCCCGGGCCCACGAAAAGACTCGCGGAAGCACCCAGCCCGTCGGCCCCTTCACCCCGCACCAGGCGGCCACCCTCGATCGGGCAACCGAGCTCATCATGCCTGCGACCGACACGCCGGGGGCCCTCGCCGCCGGAGTTACCGGCTTCATTGCGGTGATCGTTGGAGAGTGGGATACCGCGGAAGACCGCGACCGCTTCATGAATGGCCTGGACGAGCTGGATACGCAGAGCCGGGCACGTTTCGGGAAGGACTTCGTGGATGGCACCGAAGCGGACCAAATCGGGCTCCTGACCGAGCTGGATAACGAAGTACAGGCCATGCGGGCTCGCAAGGAGAGCGTGAACCACCATTTCTACAATCAGCTCAAGGGGCTGACGCTCTACGGGTACTACACATCCGAAGTGGGCATGACCCAGGAGCTGCACAACCAGGTCATCCCGGGCCGCTACGA
>JBDTTZ010000231.1:0-4878 GCA_040008015.1 Gemmatimonadota bacterium | reverse complement strand
TTGGCCTGCTGTACCGGAAGCCGCAGCCGGTCGGCGAGCACCTTGTTGAGCCCCGGGATCCGGGAGCCACCGCCGGTGGTGTAGAGCCGGGAGATTCCGCCGGCCGAACGGCTGGCCGACTGGAGAAACGCCGTCGCCCGCTCGATGCCGACCGCCAGCTCTTCGCCCCGGGTTTCCAGGAAGGGTTCCAGCACTTCGCTGCGCTCGAACCCCTGGAGCAGCTTGTCGGCTTCTTCGGACGTAAGTCCCCGTTCCCGCTGCATGTCTTCCCGGAAGCGCCGGGTTCCCACCGGCAGATCGCGGGTGAGCACCGGAACGCCGTCTTCCAGGATGTTGATATTGGTGGTCTCGTGTCCCAGGTTCACCAGGCCCACGACCCCGTGCATCGCGTCGGGGTGATTCAGCTCAAAGGCGTTGTGCAGCGCGAACGCGTCGACATCGATGATCTGGGGCGTCAGGCCCGCCTGGGTGAGCAGCGCCATCTTGTTCTCGACCAGCTCCCGCTTCGCGGCAACCAGGAGAACACTCATCTGGAGCCCGTCACCTTCGGGATCGAGAATCTGGAAATCGAGCTCCACATTCTCCATGTCGAAGGGGACATGCTGCTCCGCTTCCCAGCGAATCAGCTGCCTGGCCTCGGCTTCCTTCACCCGTTCCATCGAGATCTTCTTGATGATCACGTCGCGGCCGCCCACGGCGATCACGACATTCTTGGTCTTGATGCCGGCGGAAGCCATGAGGCCGCGGATCGCGTCAGCCACGATACCGGTGTCCATCACTTCGCCTTCCACGATCGCGTCATCCACCACCGTCGTGAATGCCACCTTGGTCAGTACCGGCTCGCCGGACCCGTGCGAAATCGCCACGAGCTTGATGAGGCCGCTTCCGATGTCCAGACCTACCGTGGTCCGCTTCCGACCGAAGAGTGCCATACGTTTACCGCGCTTGGAGAAGGAGTGGGGAGGCTACGGTACTACTCGCCCGTTTTTTTGTCAAGCTCAAACCGTTGTGAGGTGAGCCACAACAACCCGTTATTCTTTCATCACTTACGAATTTCACATGAACTTACTTCAGAAGTCCATCTTGGCTCGCCACTCATGCGCACTCTATGCCGAACTAAGCAAGTGTGTGCTCACAATTGGCATAAACGCCTGTTTCACCACCGCTTGTCGCGCACCTCGCAATTCCCCCGGCAGAGTGCATGACTTTGCGACCAGTTTACACTCTCGAAGCTCTCCCGGCACCCAACCGGCACCGGTCGCCGACCCCGCCCGGATCGGGCCACTGATCGGCACGGTGCAGGATTACCAGCGGATTGCAAGGGCCGGTTTACCCGGGAGGGTCGGTTGACCCGTCCCCTTAGTAGAGCTGGGCCCAGCTGCGGTACAAAAGAGGAGTAACCTGAGAGGGGCCGCGCAGGACATTGCGCAAGACACAGGCCGAATAGTCGACATCGATGCGTCCGGCCGGAGGGATGTTCAGTGATCGTGCAGCCACGGCGCCGGTGATGTGAGCACCCCCGGCACCACTCGTCAACCGGCCCTGCACCACGACCAGTCCGAAGAAATCGAAACCGCCGCCCAGGATGAGATCACCATCAACCAGCAGAACCCCCTGGCCCCGGCCCCCGCCTATGGTCAGGTCGCCTGAGGCATGGATCACCGGCATCAGCCCCGTGCACGGACCCGGGCTCGCGTGATCGGGTTCTCCCCAATTCAGCGGATCGCTCGCATCACAGGCCGGTGGAACGCCCGCCAACGTGGGTCCGACCGAGGCCACGATCCCTCCCGGTGCGCGAGTCGCCCTTGCGGCGAGGGCGGCGTATGTCAGCGGGGCTATCGCAGCGGAGACGCTGCCGGCCAGGGCAGTATCGGCCAGGATCGGAGGCATCCCCCGAAGACAGGAAGGCCCACCGCAGCCACTCAGCCCCACCACGGTCGCCGCCATTATCCGGAGCGCGGGCATTGAATCCGGCCCGCAGAACGGCCAGCCCGGACTCGATCCTGAGTAGCCACTCGCAGAGCCGGCACCGTTCCAGGAGACCGAGTCGATGACAGCCACCGCTGAGGGCTGAGGAAGCGGAGCAGCCCAGCGAAGCAGCCAGCTGAGCTGCCGCTCAGCCTGCCACGTCACCCCGGCAATTGGGACGATACCCTCGGAGCGGAGGAAGAAAAGGTCCTCGCCAAGCCGCTGAATGGTGGAGTGCCATGAGGCTGTCGCGACACCGGCACCGGCCAAGCTCGCCGTCCCACCGATTGGGAGGGTGTCAAGCAGGGGATCCCAGCTCGTCAGGGTCGATGCGAGTCCCGTCTCCGCCGTCTCGAAGGCCCGCGACGCACGGAGATCGTTCTCTGCCGACTGGGATTCAAGCCGGCCCAGCAGGAAGCTGGCGGTCACCAGCATACCGCCCAGCGCGAGGACGCCGAGGACCAGCGGAAGGGCAAAGCCCCGGGTCTCCGGCGATCCTGCCCGAGCCATCCTCACCAGTTCCTCAGCATGATCCGGGTGCCCAGGCTGTCGGTTCGGCGTTGCGGAAGTCCCATGCCCGCTCCACTCCGAATGGGAGAAGCACTGACGCCAAGCAGGGCGACGTCCACTGACCGGATTCTTTCGGCGCCGGTCGCGGGCACCGCCAGCGAATCGAGAAACCGCATCGCGAGGCCGTGCGCGAGGAATGGCCCGGCAAGCGGTTGGATGATCTCGGCGGCGGACACCGATCGGGCTCCGAGCCAGTAATCGCCGCCACTGGCATAGAGCCGGGCCTGCATGATTTCGAAAGTCCGAAAGGGGGCGAGAGGAGGAAAGCCCGAGAGCGGAGTTACGCTGGTATCGATCGCGGTACCCAGGATCAGCGCCGCCTGGCTCCCGCAGCTTCCGGCCGACACCGTGAACAGCGGCAGGTGCAGCCACTGATCATCCGAGGAGGTGGCGGGCGAGCCATCCCTGAAGAGCAGCAGGCTGTCTCGCCCCGGCTGCGGCGCACGGTACCCGTACAGGTCGCTCGAGCGCACCGTGAGCGCCGTGGGACTCAGCCGGCAGCCGATCCCCGCACTCCGCATCGCGCGATAGGTCAGCGACTCCGCGGCAAAGGTGACGATGTCAGGATCGCCGGGTGAGCCACCCAGCTCGCGGAGCTCGCTTTCCAGGTACGTGATCGCGGCGCGCATGGTGGCCTGGAGAGCGGCGCGCTGGCTCTGGGCTTCGCCGGTCCAGTGCTGGCGCAGCAACAGCTGCAGGGCGAGGCCGCCCACCAGCGCCAGCAGGGTGATGCTGACCAGCATCTCGACCAGGGTGACGCCGCGCCGGTTCAGGGACACAGGATGGTCGTTGCCAGAGTTTCCGGGCGCGCCCGGGGACTGCTCATGACCACCACGAGATCCGCGCTCAGGGAGGAGAGGCTGACGCTCCACCGCTGGGTCACGCTCGCGGGGTAGGCCGCCATCCCTCCGCTCAAGCCGGCGCACCCCTGGCTGCTGGCGGTCTCCCGGAGAATCTCCAGCCTGCGGCTCGACTCGGCAGCGGTAAAAGAGCCCCAGCGGCCCCGGGTGAGGTAGGCGTTCACGATCACAGTGGTTCCGATCAGCCCCAGCACGCCGATGGTCAGCATGGTGAGCGCGACGATCAGCTCGACGAGGGTGGTGCCACGTGAGGGTGCCATCTCCGCTCCTGTTGAGTACGGAGCGAAGGTATGAGCTGGGTGGTCATGAGGGTGAGAAAAACAAACGCACGACGGTACAAAAAAGGGCGGTAGAAGACGGTAGAAGACGGTAGAAGACGGAAGAAGATGGAAGAAGATGGAAGCGAAGGATTGCTATTTCAATTTGAGGTTGTCGGCCGCCTTTGCGATTGAATCGTAGAGGCGCCAGGTGAGCAAGCCTGCATGACCCCTTAGTGTATCCAGCTCTTGCCAATCTTCGGCCTTCAGATACCGCAGGTCCCTCGCCAGCAGGAAACAATAGGAGAGTTCGGACAATGAGCTCAAGGCGATATCAAGGTAGCGCCTAAATTCCCTGCTGCCTCGCTTGGCAGAACCTTCCGCAATGTTTAATGGAATTGAGACAACCGCTCGGCGGGTCTGGGCAATGAGCCCGTACATCTCGTGCTTAGGCCACGGTGCTGTACGACGATAAGTCATCAATACCAACTCATGGCATCGCTGCCATGCGGCGAGTCTCTCATAGGGCATCATGCAGCCCAACCTGCAACCCTACCTTCAACCCATCGTCAACTGACACGCCCACTACCGCCTTCTACCGCCTTCTACCGCCTAATCCACTGCGTATCGCTTGATCTTATAAAACAGCGTGCGAAGACTGATGCCCAGCAGCCGGGCGGCGGCCTGCCGGTTTCCCTTGGCCGCGCTCAGCGCCTGGAGCAGCACCTGGCGTTCGAATGCTTCGACCTGGGGCTTGAGCTCCAGGGCCCCGCGGCCACACTCGCCCGGGCTGGTGACGCCGGGGACCAGGCCAAAGTCGGCGTATTCGAGGCGGCCGCTTCCGCCCAGCATCGCGGCCCGGTCCAGCGCGTTCTCCACCTCGTACACATTGCCGGGCCAGGGGTATACCGCCAGCATGGCCAAGGCACGGGGAGAAATGCTGACCGGCCGGCCCAGCCGCTGCGCGGTGCGCTGCGCAAAGTGGGCGAGCAGGGCGGGGATGTCGGCGACCCGCTCCCGCAGCGCGGGAACCAGGAAGACCGCCTGGCCGAAGCTGGCGTGGAGGGTGGCCGAAAAATCCTTGCGACCGGCCGGCTGATCGAGCCGCGCCTCGGACAGCGCGATCACCCGGGGTACGGTTTCCCTGGAAGGACCCGCGAGCAGGGCCGCGAGAGACTGCTGTTGCGCCTCCGGCAGCGACTCGATGTGCTCGAGAACGACGG